>JANXOJ010000663.1 GCA_025353625.1 Planctomycetota bacterium
CTCCCGCAACGGCTTTCCAAAGTGGTTGAAGTCACTCAAACCATATTCAAATTCAAGTGCTTCCAACGCTCCTGTCTCAATGTCTTGAAGCCGAAAATCGGGGAAGTGCGTATGAATGTCGTAAATCCGCTTGCCGCAAAAAGCGTTGATCCTGTCCCAGTAGCGGCTGAACAAGTACACGACCGCTTGCTCCTGGTCTGAGAAGATTGGCTCATGGAATGACAATGGACGGCCACAACCTGCACAGTAGTCGGAACTTTGTCGCTGGCCCGTCACGGCTATTTCATGGCTCATCGCTTCTTCCTTTCGACCGAGTTGAGCGACCACTATTGGACGTGAATGATCCGAAGAATATCTTGCTTCGTGAGATTCTCTTTATCCTGTGAGTTTCGCCATGCTTGCAACATCATTTCATAGCCACGCAACGTGGTACTCGAATGGCTCTCGAACACCCGTATGTTTCTGTTGTAGCTTTCCAGTTCGTGGCCGACAATCAAAAATTCCTGTTCACGGTCGTCGTTTGCATCGAATCCACGAAATTCAATTTGGGATTCTTCGATTCCCGATTTATCCGCCAAGGCATCAAAGGCCCGCCGCAAAGCCTGAAACATCGCAAAAAGTTCCTTCAACTCTTGCTTGACCACTCGTTCCCGTGCGATTTGTGCGTTTGATTTTTTTGCCATCGGATTCTCCGTGGAGCGATTCCAGGGGTCTGTTTCGTGCGCCCGTGATTGCGAAGAACTATAAAAATCAACCTTGGGCGTTCGTCCAAGCTGTTTTCGGACGGCAAAGCCGCTGGGCCGATCCCGCAACGCCGTCAATCATTTCCAGGCCCATTTCCTTCAAACGGGTGAAATGTCGCACAACCCGCCAGCGTACTCCCCCGCTAGGCGTCCGTCAAGTAGAAGGCAGAAGGGGTGGATGGCATTTCAAGTCAAGGGGCGAAGCGGCCAAGACCACAAGGCCGCGCGCCCATGCCTCACACGCAGCCAAAAGACCGTTAGACTCTTAGACTTCTTGGCTTCCGGCAGGCTAGTCCCGGCGTTTGCGAGCCTTTCTGTCCTGGCGATTCGGGGGCTGATCTGGGGTCGCAGGGGGTTTTCGGGCGGCGGCGGCGACCGGAATTCTTCAATCTCGGCGTCGAAGGTGGGGCAAGCCAAAATCCCTCAAGACCTTGCCGGAAGGTGGATTGCAGGGTTGGGCGGCATGTCTGATAAGGGCTTAAAAGGCAAGTCTGATAAGAAGCCCGATTTTGTCTGATAAGGGCCGAGTTTCTGTCAATTTTCGGCATTTATAATACCGCAGTTCCTTGTCGCAAGTCACGGTTTGGATTCACTTTGCATCCACCACTGCCTGCGACCAGCGCGACCCGCCCCGCCGCCTCCACTTAAACGACTTGCGGAAGGACGCCAATAGCAGCGGCGGGCTTTGCATTCGCTGGCTACCGAATCAGTTCCAATCGCGGCTCAGCGTGGGCGTCGCCGTATAAAGAACCCCGTTGGTACGGTGAGCCTGGAGCCGCGTCACGGTGGAAAGGTCACCGAAATAGACTCCGTAGTAAGTCGGTTTCAACGTTCAATGCGACGAACGACCTCAAACGCCCCGCCAGGCACTTTGCGAAGCTCATCGTGTAGCACGGGGATGCGCATGTCGGGGGCGATGGAGAGCGACCAGTCGAGGCCGTTGTCGGCGACGAACATGCCGTATTTCTTCAGCCCGAGCAGAATCGCCTGCGCGGCGGGCGAGAACTTGGAAGTATCAAAGCTCGCCTTCAATCGCAGCCGCTCGCCCATCCGAGGAAGGTTCTCGCTGTTGTTGCGGCTGGCGCAATGCGTCGCCGGAGCGACATAGGCTTTCCTCGATTTCTGAACCGTCACCCGCATGGCGTGTTCCACGATGCCGCGTTGAATGTCATCGTAGCGGATGATCGCCGGGAAGACTGGCAGCCCGGCCGCGTCGGACGAGGTCCAGCCGTCGGGGCGGAGGCGGTTCGACTTGAGATCGAAGATCGATGCCTGCGACGCTTGCCATCCACCGGCGGCCTTCTTCATTTGCCAGAACTCGTAGAGCATCCCTTTGGCCGGGTCAACGACGATGGCATGGCGGTCACCCCCGGCGTTGATTTTGTCGCGCTGGATAGCGTCGAGCGAAAGGCCGCGGGTGCGGGGGTCTTCGCGTTCACAGGCGGGCCAGCCTTCGATTGGCACATTTGCCGGCAGGGGGTAGGGGCCCTTGTCCGATTCTTGCGGATAGAGGGTAATGCGAACGTCCACGCGGGGTTGATTCGGCGGCACGAGGACGAACGCCATATCGTAGTTTCCTCGCAACGGCTTGTTGCCGCCGATCGAGGCGACGATGGCCGCCGATTGGGGATGCAACGGCCAATGGTCGACCGGCTGGTTCCAGGCGTTGTCTTCTGGATATATCTGCATGGCGGCGACTACGGCGTCGGCTTCCGGCGTATTAAAAAGCACCGGTTTGGCGACGGCTGGAACCTTGGCCGCGCGATGGGTGGTAGAACGCGGTTCAGCCGCTGCCGTGACGGCCGCGACCGCCGAAAGGGACGTTGTCAAAATTCCCACGATCGTGGCGGCCCAAAGCGGTCGATTCATCGCATAGTCCCCCCTAATCATTGACTTCAATGGCAGCTTGCGGGCATTGGTCGGCAGCGTCCCTACAGAGCGCATGGAACTCTACAGGGATCGGATCCATCAATGTGTGGGCCTTGTCGTCGGTGCCCATCTCAAAAAGCTGAGGGGCCACATCGGGGCAAATCCCGCAGCCGATGCAAAGATCGGGGTCAACAATCGCTTTCATTGCGAAACTCTCCTTCGGAAAAACCGTCTATTTTCAAAGTCTATTTCAAAGTGCATCCCTACTCAATAATAACGAATTTTACGACCGGGGCCATGCCTATTTCACATTTTTTCGGTCGGTCGCCATCGAACCAAAAGGTCGGGCCATGAAATGAAGCAAACCGCTATGCGGGGGCCTGTACGGAATTGTGTGGCACGGGCTTCCAGCCCGTGGAGAGACACGGCCAAGATGGCCGAGCCACTTCCGTTGACACAAAAACTTTACAGCCTCGATGCGAAGTATTTTTGCCGATCGCGGCCGCCGCGAGCCTCAATCCCTGTCGGCGCACAGAACCGAAATAAACGCTTTCTGCGGTATCTGGACTTGGCCGAACTGCTTCATTTTCGCCTTGCCCTTTTTCTGCTTATCGAGGAGCTTGTTCTTTCGCGAAACGTCGCCGCCATAGCACTTGGCCGTCACATCTTTTCGGTAAGGCGGGATCGTCGATCGCGCGATGACTTTGCCGCCGATGACGCCTTGGATGGGAATCTTGAACTGGTGGCGAGGGATCGCTTCGGCAAGTTGATCGCAGTAGTGGAGTGCCCGACTTCGCGCCTTGTCGCGATGGACCAAATAGGAGAGCGTGTCGACCGGCTCACCGTTGACCAAAATATCGACCTTCACGACGTCGGTCGCTCGATATTCGATCGGGACGTAGTCGAACGATCCATAGCCGCGCGTAATCGTCTTGAGCTTGCCGTAGAAATCGAAAAGCACCTCTCCCAGCGGCATCTCGCTGATCACTTCCACCCGGCCCACGGAGAGATAATTCATCGTCTGGCTCTCGGAGCGATGCTCGCGGCAGAGGTCCATGACGGGCCCGACATACTCTTCGGGCGTCAGGATCGACGCCTTGATGTACGGTTCCGAGACCGACTCGATCTTCATCGGATCGGGCCAGTAGCTGGGGTTATCGACATCGATCGCCTTGCCATCCTTCAACGTCACTTTGTACTTTACCGAGGGTGCGGAGATGACCAGTCCGATATCAAATTCGCGCTGCAAACGTTCCTGAATCACGTCCAAGTGAAGCAGGCCGAGAAAGCCGCAACGAAAACCGAAACCGAGGGCCGCCGAACTATCTTTCTCATAGGTCAGAGCCGCATCGTTGATCGCCAGCTTGTCCATCGCTTTGGTAAGGTCTTTGTACTCGTTGGTGTCCATCGGATAGATCGAGGAAAAGACGACCTGCTTCGCCTTCTTATAGCCGGGAACCGGTTCCGTCGCTTGGCGGTCGAGGTGCGTGATTGTGTCGCCGATCTCGATCTCCCGCACGCTCTTGATTCCGGCGACGATATAACCGACCTCCCCGGCACTGAGTTGCTCTTTGGGGCACAGTTTCAACTGATTGTAGCCCAACTCCTCGACCGTATAATTGCAACCCATGTGCATGAAGTGGATTGTGTCGCGTTGTTTGAGCGTGCCTTCCATGATGCGGCACTGGAGGATCACCCCTCGATAGCGATCGAAATGGGCGTCGAAAACTAATGCCTTGAGCGGGGCGTCGGGGTCGCCCTTGGGATGAGGCAACTTTTCGACGATTCCTGCCAGCACGTCTTCCACGCCGAGGCCCGTCTTGGCGGATACGGGGATCGCTGCGAACGGATCGAGTCCCAAATCCGCATCGATCTCCTCGCGGACGCGTTCCACATCGGCGGAGGGAAGATCGATCTTATTGATGATCGGCAGAAGTTCCAGATTGTTATCCAGGGCCAGATAGAGGTTGGCAACGGTCTGGGCCTCAACCCCTTGCGATGCGTCGATAACAATCAAGGCACCTTCGCAGGCCATGAGGGAACGCCGGACCTCGTGCGAAAAATCGACGTGCCCTGGGGTGTCGATGAGGTTCAGCAGATAGTCCTGCCCGTCCGGGGCACGGTAGGAGAGCGTAATCGAGTTGCTCTTAATGGTAATCCCCCGCTCGCGCTCGATATCCATCGAGTCGAGCAGTTGATTGCGGAACTCGCGTTGCGTTACGCCGCCACATGCCTGGATCAGTCGATCGGCCAACGTCGACTTGCCGTGATCGATGTGGGCAATAATGCAAAAGTTCCGAATATGTTGCATGCGTGGGGTTCTCGTAAAGTGTTCCGGTGCTCGGCCTACCGATACCATTCTAGTAGATGGCGTTGACGTGCGATAGTGCATTGTCGCAGCCTCGATTTCAAGCCGGCAACACCCGATTCGCGATCGCTGCGGTAGATTGAATCGCCGTGCGTTTGAAAATCGACAACCCAAGGGTATCGACTAATCCTCCTCGATCCGCGCCATCACCTCTTCGGGGATATTGAAGTTCGACGAGACGCTTTGCACGTCGTCGTGGTCGTCGAGACGTTCCATAAGTTTGATGATCCGCCGGGCGTCGTCGATGTCGGTGACATCGACCATGTTCTTGGCAATCCGCGTGATCTGGCTGGCTTCAATCTTCACGCCCGCCTTGGCCAAACCCTCGGACACATCGCGGTACTTGACCGCGTCGCAGGTCACTTCGTATTTGCCCTCGGTCGATAGTACGTCCTCGGCACCCGCTTCCAGGGCAACCTCAAGCAGGGCATCTTCTTCGATGCTGTCTGCCGGCACGAGGAAGAGGCCCTTCGTCTCGAACATCCAGGCAACGCAGCCGGTGCTGCCGAGATTGCCGTTGGATAGCTCGAAGAGCTTGCGGACCTCGGGGGCCGTGCGGTTTCGGTTGTTCGTCAAGATGTCGCACAAGACGGCCACTCCGGCGGCACCGTAACCTTCGTAGAGGATTTCGTCGAGATTTTCGCCGGCCAATTCGCCGGTGCCGGTCTTGATCGCACGCTGGATGTTGTCCTTGGGGACGCCGTTGGCTTTTGCGTCGTCGATGGCATAGCGGAGGCGGAGGTTCTGGTCGGGGTCGCCGCCGCCGTGCTTGGCCGCCACGATGATGGCCTTGGCGAGCTTGCTCCAACGTTTGCCGCGCTTGGCGTCCGTGGCCGCCTTCTTATGTTTGATCGTTGCCCAGTGAGAATGGCCTGACATATCAACCTCGGTTTTTCAACGGATTTATCCACGCCTAATTATACGGTCCATTTCCGCCTTTGCCGAGAGGGTGCGGTCGGGACATCTGCAAAGTCCGAGAATTGCGGTTGCACTTGAATTTGCCGAAAGGGCGTTCCGGAAGCAAGTCAAGTCCCGCTTAGTTTCTTCTCAATCGCGCGGACTTTATCGGTC
>JANXOJ010000027.1 GCA_025353625.1 Planctomycetota bacterium
TGTTTGGGTTCTTCGGGGTGCGGCACGAGCGGCACGCCGGCGGCAAGTTCGGCCTCGCGCTCTTGCAATGCGCGGCGCGTTTGCAGCAGTTCTTCCAGCATTCCAGCGATGGCGGTTGCTAGGCCGCGCGTAGCCTCGAACGTAACGTCGCAAGCAGGATTCGCATCGTCATCGCCGCAGCCGATAACGAGTTGTCCGGCAGCCATTTCGACGCCCGAACTGACCGGTACGGACCACGTCCCATCGGCAGCCGACTTTGACGCGGCCTTCTTTGCGGGCTGCGTCGAGTATTGCAACGTCCGGCCCGTTGTACGATGGAAGGCCGCGAGGAGATCGGGCAAGCTGCCGACGCCAACGCTCGTTGCCGGGTTTGCCCGGCCGGATGGCTCCGCATAGAGCTTGAGATTCGATAGTGAGGTGCTGCTGGTGGCCACGGGGAGCTTATGGTTCGGGGTGCGCGGTCTTTTCTTCCTTCCGTGGCCTATTGCACGATGGACGCGGGCATGAAAGTTCTTCAGTGTCGCCCATGCTGTGCAAACGCCGCATCATCCTTGACCGGTAAAATTTAACATCGGCGGCATCTGCGGAGATACCTGAGAAGGATTTCAGGAGGCCGTTTATACCAATTGAGGCCGGATGGGAGTGCAAAATCGTAATCGTCTCGCTTCGCGAGATGCGCCGTTGTGGTTTGACCGTGAGCTTGACAGCGGACTACGATCGCGCCAAGCTATAGGTGTGGTAGTTTGAGTAACGCGCCGACCAAATAGAGGGGGATCGCGGGTATGGCCGGATCACAAATTCCTGGACCTTTGGGCATCCTAGCGGGGGCGACTAGCATCGCTTATGGCCTCCTGGCAAGAATGGAAGACCTCCCCCCCGGGCCGACCGGCATCCACACTAGGGTCTTGGCAGTGGCGGAGTCTGCGGATTCATCGACATCGAAAGCGTCCGGCGGTGGCCAAAGCACGCTGCAGTTGGATACGGAGATCGAAGCACTCAATCTTTCCGAAAAGGCGCGGAAGGCGGCGTACGCGCTGAAGAAAGCGCACCCTTCGATTACGTTCACCAGTGGCCGTCGCGACAAAAATGCGCAGGCCCGAGCGATGGCTGGTAACGTCGTAAAAAATCGCAAGTGGATTGGGCAAACTTATAAGAACAGCACGCTGAGCAAAAAATGCCAGGAGTGGGTCGATAAGAACCCTACTAAGAAATCGCAGGCCGAAATCCAGGCCGGACTTTTGGCGATCTTCAATGCGGCAACCGACGCCGAATTAGGCGCATTAAGCAAGCATCTCTCGGGCAACGCCTTTGACGTACAGCCCGTCGACAAGAATGCGGACGCAATCAAGAAGACGATTCGCAACCTGCCCGGCATCGATAAGTTTCTGGACAGCGAGGGTGGATTGGTACGCTGGCACGCGCAGTTTTGATTGGCACAATTCTATGGTAGTAACGGATGTCGAGTAGGGTGTGGCGTGCAAAGATGGATTGGCGGAAAGATTTGCCCATCATCCAACATTCTCGACAATCCTTGGCGGCTTAAGCATCAGCGAACCGGCCGCCGCCACGACCAGCAGACCGGCGGCGATGTAAAACGAGTAGGTATAAATTTTGTAGACGTCGTGCAGGCGGCCGGTTACCATCGATAGCACAAACCCGCCGATGCCCCAGGCGGTGAAGACGAGGCCATAGTTCACGCCGAAATTCTTCAGGCCGTAATAGTCCTTGGTAATCGAGGGGAAGAGGGCCAGATTCGCCCCGTAGAACGCGCCGATCGAGGCCGAGGTCGCGGCCATGACGCCCATCGTGGCCAGCGGCGTGCCGGCCTGGGCCTTCGATAGCAGAATCATCAGCCCGGCTTGGATCGCCAAGCACAAACAGAGCGTCGCACGGCGACCGATCTTGTCGGATAGGATGCCTGCGGCAACGCGGCCAAAGCCGTTGCCAATGCCCAAGGCGGCTACCAGGGCGTAGCCTAATTCCAATTGGGCCTGTTCCTTGGCCAAATCGTTAAGCTTGCTGATGACCATCAGACCGGCCCCCGCACCGCAAAAGTAAATGAACCAAAGCAAATAGAACTGCCAAGTAACCAGCATTTGGCCGGGCGTGGAACATTCCGCGACGGCCTTCGTCGACGCTCTTTCCAAGGTCGGTGGACCAACCGCCGGGCCCACGACGAACCCTTTCGGCGGCACGCGAAGCAGTTGCGACAAGAGGACCACGACGATGAGGAAGGCGATTCCCAGGATCAGAAACGTCCGCTGGAATCCGATTATCGGATTGGTTGCCAAGCTGTTGGCGGCGATCAGCCATTTGGTGAGCGGTGCGGCATAGATGCTTGCCATGCCGAAGCCCGCGACGACAATGCCCGCGATCGTGCCGGTTCGCGCCGCCGGGAACCACTTCACCGCTGCCGGCGTGGTCGATGCGTATCCAAACGCGAAGCCGCTTCCCGCCAGCACGCCGAAGCCCAAGATATATCCGGCCGACGACGTGCAATAACTGGAAACGATCATCCCCAAGCCGACGAGCAAACCGCCGACCGTGGCGACAAAGCGTGGTCCGATTCGGTCCTGCAAACGGCCGGCCGGGACCATCGTGAGCGAGAATACGAGGCAGGCAATGGCATAGGGCCACGACTTATCGGTAGCATTCCAGTGCCATTCCTCCGGCACGCTCTTGCTAAAGACGCTCCACGTATAAAGGATTCCCAGGGCCAGATTGATCCCCAGCCCGGCCAAGACAACCTGCGAGCCTCGGTTACGGTTGGATAGATTCACATCGACTTGTGCCGTCGGCGAAGTCATGAACAATTCCCTGAGTCGTGTCTTGAATAGACCTTCA
>JANXOJ010000303.1 GCA_025353625.1 Planctomycetota bacterium
GATGGCGAGCGTGCCGTTGTCGGCCACGTTCCCAGTGATGCTGCCCACGGTCCCACCGTTGCCGAGTTGCAGCGTGCCGCCGTTGATCGTCGTGCCGCCACTGTAGGTATTGCTGGTCGTGATGGTAAGTATGCCGCTGCCCGACTTCGTCAAGTTGGCGATGCTGCTCGTGCCATCGGAAATCCCATAGGGCCCGGTCAAGGTGTAACTGCCGGTCGTGTTGAAGGTCACGACCGACGGGCTGACGTTGGCGTCGGTGATGGCCACGTTGGTGGAGGTGGCGGTATCGTCGAAGAGCACCTGGTCGCCGGAGAAGTAGTCGGCGGTACCTCCGCTAATGGCCATCTGCCAATTCTTCGGCAAGGCAAGGGTCGCCGTCGTCCACTGATTGCCGAGAGCCCCGGTCCATTTCGGGTAATCTCCCGAACCGATGATCGACAGATCGACTTCGCTTCCAGGATAGGTCAATTGTGCGGATTGACGCGGAGTCAGGTTGGCTACCGTGCCCAGCACGAAGCCGGCGGTGCCACTGCCGGCAATCGTGCCGTAGGTGATGAGTTGGTAACTTTGGCCGACGGTCCAACTCGGCGCGGCCGCGTTGACGACGACATTGCCCGGTGCTCCGTTGAGATTCAGCGTCGTCGCCTGAAGCAGGGATGTCAGGGCCGTGACGCTGATGGTTCCGAAACCGTTGAACGTGAGCGAGCCGATGGAAAGCGTGCCCGCCCCCAGGTCGCCGGCCTGGACGACCGCCGCCAGGGAGCTGTCGACGGTCGCGCTGCCGCTAATGGTCCCGAAGCCGCCGAGCACGCCTTGCGCCACTTCCACGGTGGCGGCGAGCGCGGTCGAGCTATTGTGGAAGTAGGCGGCGTTGCTGCCGCTGACGAGGACCGAGGAGGTGCCGAGCATGGCACCACTGCTGCTGACCCTCAACGTGCCGCCGTTGATGGTGGTTTGTCCCGAGTAGGTATTGGCCGCGTTCAAGAGCAGCGTTCCGCTGCCCGTCTTGGTGAGGCCGCCCAAACCGACGATCTGCGGCGCGATGGTGGTCGTGCTGTCCTGGATGTTGAAGGTCTGCGTGCTGGACATCGAGACTTGGCGCACCCCAATGCTGTTGCTGCCGCCGACGATCAACGAGCCATTGCCATTTTTGGCGGTCAAGGAACCGTTGAGATTGATGACGGCGTTGTTGTTGCTGGCCCCTTGCGAGAGTTCGTAGAAGGAATTGTCGAGCGTGAGGCCCCCGCTGCCAACAATGAGCGTGGCGGGACCGCCGCTGACGCCGAGCGAGAAGTTACTGGCAGTGGCGCCGTTGTTATTCGTCAAGGTGAGCGACTTGACGCCGAACACGGAGCCCGAGCCGGGATTGAAGACCGCGTTGACGCCGCTGGTCGAGACATCGCCCACGGTGTCGATATAATTGCCCCCGCTGATGCCGGCATTGCCGGAGATCGTGATGTTCGACGTGTCGGGAACTTGGTTGGCCGTCGACCAGTTGAGCCGGGCACCATTCGTGCCCGATAGCACGATATCGCCACCCACCGCGTTGACGCCGGCAGTTTTGCCCAAGGTGACGGTTCCCTGGTTGACCGTCAGCAAGCCGGTAAAAGTGTTCGGCGACGGGCCTGAAAAGGTCAACGTGCCGGTGCCGATCTGCTGGACGCTCGTCCCGGCCCCGCCGATCGGCGTGGTCAACGTAACGCTGTTGCCACCGGTATCCAGATTGAGCGTCTGTCCCGGAACGATTACGAGTTGCGGAATGATGTCCTGAATGTTGCCGCTCGCCCAGCGCAGCACGGCAGTGCTGCCGACGGAGACCGTTCCACTGCTCAACGCGCCATTCCCGAAGCCCAAGGTACCGGAACTCACCGTGCAGCCGCCGGTAAAATTGTTCGCGCCGGTGATCGTCAGCGACGACGAACCGGTCTTGATGAGTTTGCCGGCACCGGTGATTTGACCGGAGCAGGTTGTGGCCGGGCCGTTCGCATTGACCGTGAGCGTAATGGGGTTGCCCACGGTATTCGTGAGCAACAGCACCCCGTTGGTGCCTTTGAGGCTGGAAACGTTCAACGTGGCAACCGTGCCAAACGCGGCCGTGCCGCCGGAGATGCCGAGCCCGCCCGTCCCGATGGTTGTGGAGTCCGAAAACATGAGGGTGCCGTTATCGACCCAGGTGTCTCCCGTGTAACTGTTGCTGGCCGCAAAAACGACCGTTCCGGCCCCAGTCTTTACGAAGCTGCTGCCGGCATTGTCCAAGATGGGAGTCGCGATCGTCAGTTTGTCCGACGATTTGTCGGTCCTCACGATCAATTCAGCACCCGCGCCGGCCTGCAGCCCAGTCCCGCCACTGAACAGGGTGCTGCTGTTTCCGGATTTCAGAATCCCGTTCGTAGTGAGAATGGCACCAGTGCCGAGGGTAAAGGTGCTGCTGCCGCTCATGGCGAGCGTGTTCAAAGTCGTTGTTGCCTGAGCGGTCACAGCCCCCGTAACCTGCACATTGGTCCCGCTAATACTCGTGCCTCCCACGCTGGTCGTCGCGCCCGGGTCGGTACCGTAAACGAGGCTGCGGACGTAGCTGGCGGCGTCGTACCAAGCGTAGTTGCTGCCGCCGAAGTAGGTGCCGGCATCGATGAACGCGTTGGCGGTGCGGCCCGTCAAGATGATCTTGTTGTTCGTGCCATTAACCAGGCCGGCAGAAGTCCCCGCAATGACGAAGTTGCCCGTGGCACCCGTCGTTCGAGTAAAGGAGGCGAACGTAAGTCCGGTGTTGAACGCCGCGTTACGGGTCACTTGTACCGTGCCGTCGCCGCCCGAGAAGTTCAATGCCCCCACGACCTGCTGCGTATTGCCCGTGGTGCGAACATTATCGAGATTGAAGACGCTCGGGCCGATGAACGTGTAGACACCGTTGCCGATGGATTGCGTAGCCGGTTGCTGGACGGTCAACGTACCGCCACCCATGAATGTTCCCGCCGTGTAGGCAAAGGCAGATCCCCCCGACGGTCCGACGACCGTCAGTACCCCGTTTCCCATCTTCTTTAGCGCCAAGGTGCCAGTATTGTCGCGGATGGAACCGTTGTAGGTGTAGTCGGTTGAATTGGCAACCGTGAGCGTGCTGACGCCGCCCGAGTTATTCTGGATGGCGTTGGAATTGCTCGTCAGGCCGCCAGTGATCCCCGCGACCGTGAGATTGTGGCTAAACAAGCTGAAGTTGATGTTTCCACCCACGTTGTTGAAGTTGATAACGGCCGAGGGGGGCATTTGCGGCAATCCCGATTCCTCACCGCGATTGAGGCGAAAAGTGGCTCCGCTGCCCAAGATGATAAGGTTTCCGGGAATCGCGTAGCCTGTCGACGAGTCGAGCAAAACGATCGTGTTGTTGGCGACGTTGGTTCGACTGATGAGCGTCGTCGTGCCGGTGTAGGTGTTGTTGCCTTGAAGCGTGACTTGTCCGACTCCTCCGATCGTCAAACCGTTGGCCCCACTGATGTTGCCTGCCACGGTCAATACCTTGGCGGATAAGGGACTGAAGGTAGGTGCCGCGCCTAGGATAATCGGCGAACTGATCGTGGCGCTTTGGTTGGCCGTCACCGTGCCGCTGCCCAGGGTGAGCGTACCGG
>JANXOJ010000109.1 GCA_025353625.1 Planctomycetota bacterium
TCTGCGGCCTTGGGCACCGGTGCGCTGGCGGCCAACGGCGGCACGCTCAACCTGGCGGGTAACAGCATCCTGGTGAATAGCTTTAGCGGCGCTGCTGCGGGCGTCGTTAGCAACAGTCTCTCGGGAACCCTGGCGACCCTCACCGTCGATGAATCGACCACGACCAAATTCAGCGGTGCGATCAAAGATGGCGTCGGACAGGTCGCCTTGCAGCTTACCGGTCCCGGCACCCTGATCCTCAACGGCACGAACACCTATAGCGGCGGCACGATCGTTGCCGCCGGCACGCTGATCGTAGCGAACAACTCCGCCCTCCGCGACGGTTCGAGCTTGACCGTCGGGGCGGGCGGGACGTTCATCTTCGATTCCGCGGCGGCCGGCTCGCCGGTCGTGCCGTCGCCGGGCGTTTCCTCGGGCGCGGTGGTTGCCGTCCCCGAACCGGGAACCTTCGCGCTGCTGATCGCCGGGCTGGTTGTGGGACTTGGCGTCTGGCGGAAGAAGACGGCATGAAAGTTCCAATTCCAAGATTCAAGGTCCAATGAAGAACCATCTTGAACCTTAACCATTGAACCTTGAATCTTGAGTCATTCCCGCCTTTGAAACGTAGAGGAGTATGCAGTGACAATCCTATTGCGATTACGCTCTTTCCACTTTGCCGGTCTGGCCGGACTGTTCATTGCCTGCGCGGCGCTGACGGCCTGGTCGAAACCAAAGCCGCAGACGGACCCGGCACCACCGATCGTTGATCCAGGCCCGTTGGGTGGGCCACCCTCGGACGCCGTCGTGCTCTTCGACGGCAAGGATCTGTCGAAGTTCCGTGGCGAACGCAGCCCGGAGCCGAAATGGAATCTAGACAACGGCGTGATGGCAACGACGCCGTACGGCGGGCTGTTCTCGAAAGAGGAATTTGGCGACTGCCAGGTCCACGTCGAATGGGCCGAACCTTCGGTCGTCAAAGGCACTGGCCAGGGCCGCGGCAATAGCGGCGTATACCTTATGGGCCGTTACGAAATCCAAGTCCTCGACAACTTCGACAATCCCACCTATCCCAACGGCCAATGCGGCGCGTTCTACGGACACAATCCGCCGCTAGTCAACGTCTGCCGCAAACCGGGCGAGTGGCAGACCTACGACATCATCTTCCACGCGCCCAAGCAGTTGACCGACGGCAAAGTGCAAGCCGGCTCATTTACCGTCTTGCAAAACGGCGTCTTGATCCAAGACCATATCCCCGTCACGGGCGAACCCACGACTGCCGCTCCGCTGCATGGGCTTGCCAGCAAGGCTCCGCTTTACCTCCAGGACCATGGTAACCCGGTTCGCTTTCGTAGCGTCTGGGTCCGGCGGTTGTAGGTCCGAACGTGCTACAATCAAGTGGACTATTCCCCCTTGTCCTTTCCTCTCCCACGAACAAACCACCCTTTACGCAATCCCACCATGAACCAGACAACCACCCGTAGAAAATTCCTCAAGACGGCTGCCGTGGCGTCGGCGGCCGGTTTGCTCATCGGTCCTGCCTCGATGGCCCGCACCTACGCTGCCAACGAGAAAATCCGCTTCGCACTCGTCGGCATCGGCGGAATGGGCAGCAAGGGCGTCAACTTTGCCTCTGGCGAGCAGATCGTCGCGGTGGCCGACGTTGATTTCAAGCATGCCGGCGGGTCATTGAGTCGCGTCAAGAAGCATTGTCCCGACGTGAAAGTCTATAGCGATTACCGCAAGCTCTTCGACGAGCAAAGACATCTTGACGCGGTCTGGGTCGCCACGCCCGACCATAGCCACTTCCCCGCCAGCATCCGCGCCCTCGATGCTGGTCTGGCCCTCTACTGCGAGAAACCGCTCTGCCACGATATCTACGAAGCCCGTAAGCTTCGCGAAATGGCCAAGGCCAAGAACGTTGTCACGCAGATGGGCAATCAAGGCCACTCGGGTGAACACGTCCGCCTGCTCTGCGAATGGATCTGGCAGGGGAGTCTGGGCGACGTCACCGAAGCCCACGTTCGGCCGCCCTACAACGAAATGGACTTCGGTTCGCGCGACGCCGGGCAGCCCGCTGCGGTGCCGGCCAGCCTCGATTGGAACCTCTGGCAGGGTCCGGTGCATGAGCGCGAATTCCACAGCGGCATCCACCCGGCCCAGTGGCGAGGGTGGCTCGATTATGGTACCGGCCTGCTGGGCGATTGGTTCTGCCACAACGCCGACGGCGCGGTTTGGGCCTTGAAGCTGAACGAAGCCGAAACGTGTGAAGTCGAGTGCGAAGGCAACGAGCCCAGTGCAACAAACTGGCCGCATGGCGTCCGCCTCTCCTGGCATTTTCCGCAGCGCGGCAACATGGTGCCTTGCATCATGCGCTGGAGCTCCGGCACCTACAACGACAAGCCGATGCCGCATACGGTCGATCCAGAGCGCGTTGCCGCAGTGGCCAAATACCCCAGCGCCTACTTCGGCACCAAGGGAATGGCCGTCTCCGGATGGTGGATGAACGACGTACGGCTGTTTCCCGAGATTTTCATGCAGCAGATCGGCAAGCCGAAACGCGTCCTGCCGCGCAGTAAGGGCCACGAGGTCGATTTCCTCAACGCCGTCCGCAGCGGTGGCCGCACATCGGCCGATTTCGATTACTCCGCCCGGCTCACCGAGATCATGCTCTTGGGCAACGTCGCTTCGCGCGTCCGCGAGAAACTCGCTTACGATTTCCGCACGGGCCGGTTCACCAACAACGATAAAGCCAATGCCATGCTCCAGCGCGCGCCGCGCAAGGGCTGGGAGTTTGGTTACGCGTGATAACGATAGCTACGGCTTGATCTCCTCGTGATACGGCTTCTGGGCTTTATACAACTCCAGACGATTGCGAACCGATCACAGGCGCCGCGGAGTCGAAGACCTTGCGCATGAGTGGAAACTCTTTGCGCGCAAACCGGGACCCCCTAGAAACACCTGCGCCGACAGGCGCAGGACAGGCCGAAAAGGCGAATCGCCGTACTTCGGACGCGCACGTTGAAACAGCCGGCTGCGGTGGCAGTACGAGAGCAGGTGAAACGCATTCTCACCCCCAACCGACTTACCCCAGTCGGGAACCGTGTCGGGATACCCAGACCGACACCCGCGTTGCACCGAGCTTGGATCTGCCATCGCATCCGGTCTGATTTACGAATCCGGCGACGCGCCACCCGCCGGTTCTTCAAGGAAGACGAGCGTGAAATGGAACCCAATTCGCTCGTACGACTGGCTGTAATCACCCCTGAGAAAGAATAAGACCAGAAAGACCCACGCAATGAAATTATTGCACAACCTATCCTGTATCCTAACTTTGGCGACCTTGGCCATTACAGCTTCCGCCTCGCTTGCCGCAGAACCGCTGCTGCCCGTGAGCAACGGCACGACGGTCGAGGGCCTTCGTTGTGAATATTTCGTTGATCCGCTGGGAATCGACGTTGTGCAGCCACGGCTCGGTTGGATACTGCAATCCGCGCAACGCGGACAGAGACAAACCGCCTATCAGGTGCTGGTGGCCTCGACACCGGACAAGCTGGCCAACGATCAGGGCGACCTGTGGGACAGCGGGAAGGTGAATTCGGATCGATCGACACAGATCGAGTACTCGGGACAACGCCTTGCATCCCATCAACGGGCTTACTGGAAGGTCAAAGTCTGGGACGCCAAGGGCCAGTTGGCCGTGCCCTACGCGCCGGCCACATGGTCTATGGGCTTTTCGAACCAGACCGAGTGGAATGCGAAGTGGATCGGACGCGATGACGGCCGGAGTTCGGGCCCCGGAAACGGAAAAGAGAAGTTTCTGCCCGCAACCTATCTGAGAAAGGAGTTCGCGCTGGATAGAACCCCGCAAAGGGCCGTGCTCTACGTAACGAGCCTCGGCGTGGCGGAGCCGCATCTGAACGGCGGCAAAGTGGGCGACGATTTCCTTTCGCCCGGTTGGACCGATTTCAACAAGCGGGTCTATTACCGGGCCTACGACGTGACCGCCCGCCTCAAGGTTGGCGCCAACGTGCTGGGCGCGATCTTAGGCGACGGCTGGTATCGGGGGCACCTGAGCATTATCGGTCAAAACATTTACGGCACCCAGACGCGACTGCTGGCGCAGCTTCACCTGTTCTTCGCCGACGGCAGCAGCCGGATCATCGCCAGCGACGAGAGTTGGCAAGGAGGCTTTGGACCGCTGCTGGAAGCCGATATCTACGCCGGAGAAACCTACGACGCACAGAAGGAAAACAAGGGCTGGGACGAACCCGGCTTCCGCAACGCCGACTGGAAACCGGTGGACTGCGGCACCAAGGTACACCCAGCGATTCAGGCCAATCCGGGCGCGCCCGTGCGGCGGACCGGCGAAATCCGCGCGGTCGCGGTAACGCATCCCAAACCAGGACTCGCCGTGTACGATTACGGCCGCAACTTTGCCGGTTGGACCCGTTTGCGAATCACGGCGCCCGCCGGAACGAGAATCGTCCTGCGCTGCGCAGAGATATTGAATCCCGACGGAACGGTCTACCGGACAAATCTTCGCGCCGCCCGCGCCACGGACACGTATGTCTGCAAGGGCGACGGCGAGGAAACCTGGGAGCCGCGTTTCACCTATCACGGCTTCCAGTACGTCGAGGTCGAGGGGCTGCCGCAGACCGCAGGTCCGGAAACACTGACGGGCATTATCGTTGGCTCCAACCTGCCGCTTACCGGCAGCTTCGAGTGTTCTGACGCCATCATGACGCGGACGGCCGCGAATGAACGCTGTACGATCCGGTCAAACCTCGTGGAACTGCCGACGGACTGCCCGCAGCGCGACGAACGGATGGGCTGGACCGACTATCACGAGGTGGTCGCCAGCACGCTCTACGAACAGGACGCGGCCAGCCTCTTGACGAAATGGACGGGGGACCTGGTCGACGCCCGCCGTGCGGACGGGTCATTCCCGTCGATCGCTCCGGACGTCCACAAATTCCCGTGGTGGCCGGGCTGGGCCGACAGCGGCGTTTTCATTCCTTGGACGATGTATTACGTCTATGGCGACACTCGCCTGGTCGGACGTTACTACCATGAGATCGCCGGCCATCTCGAAACCTATAAGGCGCACTCCAGCGGTTTCGTGGCCCAGCCTGACGGCTTGGGCGATTGGCTGGCCCCGGACGCGTCCACGCCCAAAGAACTGATCACCACCGCACTTTACGCCCGCGCGGCGGAAGTCATGGCGAAAATGGCGCAGGCTTTGGGCAAGGCCCAGGATGCGGCGGCCTTCGATAACTTGCACCAGTCCATTCGCGCCGCTTTCCAAAAGAAGTTCGTCGCCCCGGACGGAACCATCGGCAGCGATTCGCAAGGCGGATACGCGCTGGCGCTGGCATACGATCTGCTGGAACCGAAACAGGTCCGTCAAGCCGCCGACAAGTTGGTCGCAGCCATCGAGAAGAGGGGCGGCCACATTTCCACTGGGATGATCACGACGCACCTCCTTCTGCCGGCATTGAGCAAGGCGGGAAGGACGGATGCCGCTTACCGTCTGCTGGCAAAGACCACGTATCCATCGTGGGGTTACTTCCTGAACATGGGCGCGACCAGCATGTGGGAACGCTGGGACGGCAAGACGGAGAAGGGCTTTCACCTGGACGCCATGAACTCGTTCAACCACTCCAACCTTGGCACCTGCACGGAATGGTTCTATCGAACCGTGTTGGGGATCGACGCGGCGGAACCTGGATTCGGCAAGCTGCTCCTCAAGCCCGAACCGGGCGGGAACCTCACCTGGGCCCGGGGCTACTACGATTCTCCGCACGGCCGCATCGGCAGCGACTGGAAGATCGAGAACGGGCAGTTCCTCTGGACAGTCCGGATTCCCGCCAACACGACAGCAACCGTCTACGTTCCGGCCAAGGACGCC
This sequence comes from Planctomycetota bacterium, assembly GCA_025353625.1. Classification (GTDB taxonomy): domain Bacteria; phylum Planctomycetota; class Planctomycetia; order Pirellulales; family Thermoguttaceae; genus JANXQG01. The sequence continues at coordinate 5,888 of JANXOJ010000109.1, forward strand.
GCCGGAGTGAGCGAGTCTGGGAAGCCCGCGGCGCAGGCGGAAGGTGTGAAATTCCTGCGCATGGAGAATGGTTCCGGAGTATATTCGGTTGGATCGGGTTGTTATCAGTTCCGTAGCGAGAAGTAAATGCTGATCCACAAATGATTGCATGCACTCTCCAAATCGAATCGCCGCGACGTGAACATTGAAATAAGCAAAGACAGACACATGATGAAGACGAGCAAAGAAACTCACATGAAACCGATTGCAATTCTAGCTCTCGCCGCTTTGTCGGTCACACTTCTGACAAAACCCGCAGCCGCTCAGTCTGCATCGGTGCCACAATCGGCAACGGATTTCCAAATCACTCTAGGCGGCGAAGTCGGTGCCGCTGCGGACGCCAACATGGCTCGTTTTCGCTCTTCACCATTTGACTCCGTGCCTTGGCTCCGCGCCGACCTCAGCGGCGAAAACAACGCGGAATTTGACAAACCAGGTGAGGGCGGCGTGCCGTTTCGGCCGTTCAAGAATTACTCCGGCGACATCTCGGGACGCTTCCTCGAAATTATGGCGTTGAACGCACAGAGTTCCCATGCAGTGAATCCCGCCTTTCGGGAACTACTGCAAGAGGTGCCGAAACATCAGCGGGCGGGCGGTTACTTTTGTGCCTCCGGGGAGATCAACTGGCAACAGCCCATTGACCGCACCAAGGATGGTGAGAGCAACCTGATGTTGCCGGCGTTGTGGGGCAACGCTCGCATACTTTGCGGGTTGATCGAAGCCAGCCGCGCCTTTCCAGAAAACAAGGAGATCCTGGCTACCGCCAAAAGGCTCGGTGATTTCTATGTCGGCATCGTTCCGCGGTTCACCGACCCGGCGCGCATGACGGAATATATTAGCGGCACCAGCTATGCTTCCGGCTATATTACCTGCTGGTTTCCGGCCATGGAAGGTCTTGTGAAGCTGTCCGCCCTCACCGGCGACAAGAAGTACCTGGATGCGGCCAAGACCATCGCCAAGTTCTACAAATCCCTCGATCGCATTCCCCTTGACCATTCCCACGGCATGCTCTGCTGTCAGGTATCGCTGCTGCTCCTGTTCGAGGCAACCAAGGATGCGTCCTATCTG
>JANXOJ010000128.1 GCA_025353625.1 Planctomycetota bacterium
AGAAAGGAAAATGGGGGAAAGGAAGATTTCGGGCGCGCCTTGGTGGCAAGCGGAACTCGGCCAATACGTCGGAGCTAAACTCAAAGGCGGCGAAAGAAGCGACTGAGAGCTTATGTGGACCGCCGAACTAGCGCTAGGGGGGAATCAAAGGTGTCAGGAACCGTTTTCCTTGTTCTTCGGACGACCTTGGGGGCGAAGGGTGCTCTCCAGTCCCAGTCGGGCGACGATTCCGTTAGACCACGATGTCCCGCCGAACGGACAGCCACGATTGACGGAACGCCGCAAAGCGGTTAACTCGGCCTCCGTTTGCGGCCGATTGACTTCCTCCACCCAGTCTGCCAGACGCCGCAGCGGCCAAGCGGCCAATAGCGAGGCTTCCTTGGTGCTGCCCTGACCATAGTCTACTCTCCGCAGTCCCCGCCACGGCGAAAAACCTTTTTCAGGCTTGCCGGAAGGACACCAACATGCTTCCTTCCGCCACGGTCGCCGACGACGAAAAGCATTAGTTCATCGACTACCGACCCACCTTTAGGTGGGGTTTTGGCGGCACAATCGGCAAAATCACCCCAGATTATCTCAATTTACGTTTTCAACTGAGCCGATATCTTCAGCCAAGACCTCAATTCGAGGATGGTTGCGGGGTAGGCGATGCGCACCAAAAGCGTTTCGATATTTCGCATCCTTCGCATAATGTTGGCCACAATCGCCCCTTCATGAACCGTCGATTCATCTACTCCCGTTTCCGTTTCTCCGTCGCCATGGCCTTGTTGGGGCTGGCCGGTTTCGCCGGCGCGGTGCAGGGCACGGAGTCCGCCACGATGGTTCTTCCCGTTCGCGTCAACGGGCCGAACGACATATGTCGGCGGGCACTCGTTCAAGAGAACGACGGCGATATTCAGCCACTAAGCCAAATGCGCTGGCCCGATTCTCAGGGCGTTGACCAGCGCACGTCGGTTCCCCAAGTGAACTACATTGCGCCGGCTCTTGGCGAGAACGGCGTGCCAGTCATTCAACGCGAAAACAGACTCGCTGCCGAGGCGGTTGCCGAACCGGTAGCTCGTTTCAATCCGATGCGTCAACCGGAGATCAATCCGCAGATCTACGCAAGTCAGAATCCGGTTCGACCGTTGCCCGGCATCGCGCAACAATCACCGTTGCGACCCGATCCGTCGGTCTACGTTAATCCAATACGGATGAATGAGCCGCAGCCGCCGATGGGTCGCATCGAGAATCCGCCTTCGGCCGTGGCGAACTTCGCGGCCGATCCGCCGCCCATCGCTAGGTTGCCCCCAATTCAAACCCCGAGCCCCAGCCCGGCGGCGACGATCCTTGCCGTACGGCCAATTGAAGAAGTTCGCGCGCAGCCTCCGAGAATCGATGTTCCGCAACCGCTGCCGATAATTGCCGCCGTAGAACCGCCGGTGCAACGGCCACCGCAACCGCCGATCCGCACACCTGAAGAACTTCCCCGCCCCGAGTTGGCTTCGAGTGCAGGCGAAACAACGGCGACCCGCTCCGAGCCGAGGCAGGCGAATGCCTTCGATGCAGCTAAAGGCGAAATGCCCGTCCCCATTTTATCGCATCCACGAATTAACGATCCGGGCGAACTTATCGCGCAGGAGGCACGGGGCGAGATCGACCCCATCAACGCGGTCATCCTCGGTAGCTCCGGGAATCTGCCGCCATCGGTACAACTTACCAGTGAAAAAGTACCCGCCGCTCCGAAGGCGGATGCCGAAGTGATTCCCTTGCCCGCTCCGGTTGCGATGAACATCGAAACGAGCGGAATTCAAGGGCCGGAGCCGTTTTTGTTGCCGCCGCCGCGAACGCTCTTCGCGGGCTGGTTCGGCCCTCCTAAGAAGGTCGATGGAGTTCCGGATCGCGGCATCGGCTACGAGCGGGTGGCATTGGCACCCTTCGTCATCGACATTACGCAGCCACAAACGCTTTGGTCTCTGCGCATCGACATGGCCAACAACTGGCGGCACCCCGATACGGCGGAGTATTTCTTTGCTCGGCCGGCGGCGTTCGGCGGGCGAGGGCCGGCGCTGGAAACCTCCGCCGACGCGCAGGATGTCAACTTCATTTCCGAGATGGGCAATAACTCGGCCTCGGCGCGCACGACGATCCCCGTGCGGATTATCAACGGCGAAGTCAACGGCGAAACGGCCGGCATGGGCGATATGCACCTGACGACAAAAGTCGTCCTCCTCAGCGGCGAGCGATTGAAGTTGACGCAGTTCCTCGACAATGCTTTTCCCACCGGCAGCGTCGATAAAGGCATCGGCACGGGGCACGTTGCCATGGAACCCGGTTTGCTGGCCAGTTACCGATGGTCGGACGAGACTTATATTCATAGCGAAGTGAAATATCTCTTTCCGCTGCCGACGAGCCCCGGAAATGGCGGAACCATTTTCACCTGGGGATTCGGGATAAGCCATCTTCTTTACGACGGCGATACGTTCGCCGTGATCCCAACGGCCGAGTTGGTATGCTATTCAATCTTCAACGCCTCGGAAACAATCGCCACGCCGATTCCGCACCAAGAGTCGATCGACAACGAGGTTATTCCAACGCTTCATTTTGGCGTCCGCGTCGTATCGGATCGCTTCCGCGACATTGGAACCGTGGAATGGGGGCTGTCCGCCGGCTTCAACTTGGGGAGCAGCGGTTTCTACGAGGAACTGGTGAAGACGGAAATCCGCGTGATGTATTAACGGAAGCCCGCTTGCCCCCGATGGAACGGCACCGTCGTGCCTCGAACTACAGAATCGGGAGAGATAGGCGCATAGCAAAAGATCATGGTACGACGATCCATCGTCATACCATGATCTTTATCCTGAAATGGAACACTCGCATGTTCCACCCTCCCGGTAGGTCGATACTCTTTGTATCGTCAAATTCGATACCCGACTGAAGCCGATTTTTGCGATTGGGGGGCGAAGTCTCGACTCGATAGCCTATATCACGGACGGTGCATCGGCTGGCAACCGCAGGCCGCGGCACCGGGGCGAACCTCGACTTCCAAAGCCACACCTTGGCATTTGTGCGTTGCGCAGGGCGTGCTTGGGTAGAACGCCCCAGTCCCTAGCTTGCACCACAATGCCTCCCAAGGGGCCTTGTCGCGGCAGTAGCCCTCCCAGGCATTGTTGCATGAGTTGTTGCCGTGTTCGCAGCAGCCGGGCGTCAGGGGCAGTCCGGGCGAAGCACACCGCTTAGTGCAACATGCCGGGCCGCACGACTTGGCCGTTCGGCAAGCACAGTCCGGCTGGGGTGCCGTCGCATCGGCGGCATTCGCGACCGAGCAGAATAGTGCAACTGCGCACGATGAGAGAATCCAGCGAATCCATCGCATTCTATTGCTCCTTCAATATATCACCCGACAGAAAATCACCTAGCAGCGTTGGGGCCTGGCCCAGGGGATTGCCCCTGAGTAACGCGCGGGTTTGACCGCGGTGGCCGTAGAGTGCGGCCCAACGCATGCAGGCGAGCCAAGCATCACACTTCCGTACCAAGGTGAATTCGTCAAGCCGCGCGGCGGACGCACTGCGGATTCGGCGTATTGGATTCGGAATTCGCGATTGCCGTGACTGGCGTGCTCCGTATGCGTCTTCTAGCGTAGAATCGGCTTGCAGGGAAGGCAGTGACCTTCCGCAGCATACCGCGCCGGCAGGCATCTGCGGTTCATGGCGCGAGCAACGATCGTGCCGTACAGGCGCTCAAAAACAGGCATCAACCCCAGGCGAGTAGAATTTTGTTGGCGTATTCTGCACTTGTGGCCCGATAGCCCAGGGTGCGCCGGCGCGACCCTGGGCTATGGAGTGTAACCGCGTTGCGGTTGGGAATCGGGATTCCTTACAGCGACCATCATCTTCGGATCGATCGTGCTTACGATCGTCGCTTCGGGACGAGCGAACCGAACCGCTTACTTCTTCAACGAAGCGCGCAAGCTTTCCAACTGACCGGCGGAACCGAGCTTGCCGTTCTTATGCGAGATGTAATCGGCATAAGCCTTCATAAAGACCTTTCCTGGCGGACGAAGATCGAAATTTGACGGGTCGTCGCGGAATGCCTCGCGGTGGACGCCACACCAGACCAAACGGCCGTCGGTATCGATATTCACCTTGCAGACGCCCAGCTTGGCGGCCGGGAGATACTGGTTCTCATCGACGCCGCTGGAGCCTTTCATTTGCCCGCCCGCCGCGTTGATCCGATCGACCCATTCCTTGGGCACGCTGCTCGAGCCGTGCATGACCATGGGAAAGTCCTTGGGCAGGACTTTCTGAATCTCGGCGATCCGGTCCATCCGCAGGCCCTGGCTGCCGGAAAACTTGTAGGCCCCGTGCGAGGTGCCAATGGCCACGGCCAATGAATCGCATCCGCTTCGTGCGACGAATTCGGCCGCCTGGTCCGGCTCCGTCAAGCACTCGCTACCCATGATGTCTTCCTCCACGCCGCCGAGTTGGCCCAGTTCGGCCTCGACGGAAATGCCCTTTGCATGGGCGCGATCGACGACGCGCTTCGTGATCTCGATGTTCTTATCGAACGGATCGTGCGAGGCGTCGATCATCACCGAACTGTAGAAGCCGCTATCGATGCAGTCGTAGCAGACTTCCTCCGTGCCGTGGTCCAGATGGACGGCGAAAATCACGTCGGGGAAGACATCTTCCGCCGTGCGAATCATCGACTCCATGAACCGCTTGTCGCTGTAGCCACGGGCACCGCGCGAAATCTGGATAATGAACGGGGCGGCAACCGTCGGCTTGACCGGGTCGCCGTTGGAATCGGACTTGCCGAGATTCCCCCGAAACAGGCCGATGGTCTGCTCCAGGTTGTTGATGTTATAAGCACCCACAGCGTACTTGCTGTAGGCATGTTTGAAAAGCTGGCTGGTTGTTACAATCATTCCTCTACCTTTTGCATTGATCCAAGTGGGGTATCAAAGTCCAAACATTTTACCGCGAAGAACTAGGCTTTGCCAGGGTCGAGCGGAAGAAATTGCGGCGGAAATGGTGAAAATCCGAGGGACGAGAGCGACAAAAATGTGCTCGATCGCAATCGATTTGGCCCGCGCCGCTGGACTCGTCGATTCCTCGCAACACAATTTCAGCCGATTATGCTTCGATACGATCGGTTCCGGACGCTCTGGAGGTGTCGCAGGGGCGATTTAACCGGTAGCCCGACACCCCCCGACAGCCGCTTGTCGAGACCGCGATCAATCATCGGTCGGCTCTCCGAAGACGAAGACG
>JANXOJ010000134.1 GCA_025353625.1 Planctomycetota bacterium
CTTGGTCCCTCCAGCACGGCCGACGTCCACTCACCCCAAAATCGTTTCCGTTACATCCGGCTTAGAAGCGGACGATAACGTCGTTACCCCAAGTGAACTGGCCGTTGGCGTTGTTGTCGACAAAGGGCTTGTTGCCATTCGTCGCGCCATTTTCGGCCCAATCCCAACGAGTCTCGGTGCGTAACGTGACGTTCTTGTTCGGCTTGTAATTCAAGCCGAGGGTCAATTCGTTCCACTTGGAGCCTGGATCGGCGAAGGCCGGAGGACCGATTTGTGCCACAACTGCACCGTCGAGGTCTTCCATATACTCGTAGCGGAGGCCGAAGCCCCAGCAGTCGTTGATATCGTAGAGCATGTAATTCGTCCAACCCCACCACGATGCAGGACCGGTGCCCAGGTTATTGTTATCGTGGCCGAAGTTCAATTCGGCGGCATAGTGCCACTTGGCACCCAACTTGGCCGTGGCAACCGTGTTCAACAAGGTGCGCGTGCTGTCGATGCCGGAAGGCTGCGTGTTTCCGATGAGTATCTCTTCGTTGAGCGTGAACTTGTCGTCTTTGCTGGTCCAATTGAACCCAAAGAAGAAGTTCGGCTTGCCGTTGAGCGCGGTGAACTCGTTCCAACCGGTATCGATGCCGGCATTGACCGTCAGCTTGTCCTTGACCTTGTAGGTGCCCATACCGCCGGTCAACGTGGTTGGCTCGGCATACAGGAAGGCATAGCTGTGCGAGTAGAAGAAATTGCCGTCCGCATATTCGACTTCGTTGCCGAGCGGGGCGTAGAAGTGACCGCCGCGCAAGAGCAGCTTGTTGATGGCCAAGTCGCCATACAACTGGGGCATGGCCAAGCCGTAGAAACGGTTGCCGTTGTCCCATCCGCTATCCCACTGGGTGCCGGGTAGGGTCTGCACGAAGCGGCGATCCGTACCGTACATGATGTCGGCGCGGTAGCCGTAGTCCTCACCGCAATCGTTCTCAATCTTGGTCAAACGCTCGGCGGTGAGGTAGACCTGATTGATATCGATTTCGCCGTTGCGATCGTTGTAGCCATAGGGGCCGTTGAAGCGGTTGATTGGGCTATCGGGATTGAAGGTGTATCCGCCGTCAACGTGGCCGCGGATGTCCAGGTGATGACAATCGAGCCAAGGACCGTGGAACAGTCTATAGGGCCCTTCCTCGGCTGGCTTGTCGTCTGCTTTCGCCTCTTCGGCTTTGGGCTCCTCCTTGGGAGCCTCAGCCGCCGGCTTATCGTCCGCCTTGGCACTAATCGCGGGTGCCGAGGGCGCAGGAGGCGTATTGCTGGGCGAGACCGTCGTGCCGGACTGTGTGTCGGCGACGGAATAGTCGTCCTGTTGGAATTGCATTTGGCGTATGGAACTTGGCTGTTGCACCGAATACGACTGCGCCATGGCGGTCCCGGCGAATCCAGCACCAAGCAGCATCGCTGTTGTTGCCCACCGTAGTGTTTTCATAGTTCGCTGTCTTTTCTCAAAACGGGAAGTGGATGTTACGACAGAGGGCTTCCGTTGGCCTTCCGTCGGGCGGCTGTAGTCCTTGGCTTGATCTACACCTGCCCGGCGTAAAGCATATCTCTGTCACCATTGATACTAATCGGGACTTCGCAAAACATAGGATGAACGGAAGGATAGGCATTTTGCTATTAAAATGCGTCGAGTAGACCCATTTGTGAGAAGGTGTTCCGGCTACGTAGATTGTTAGCTGGCTATTCGCACTACCAAAAGTGTCGCAGACGAAATTACCGTTCCGACGCTCACTTGCGAACCGGACGTTGCAGGAATGGTGCTGGCAAGCTGGGTAAAGAATAACGCCCCCGGCCGTCCATGCGACAGTCGGGGGCGTTCGTACGGTCTTGAATTTTGCGGTCGGGCCAAAAACTATTTGGCCATTTCCTTGAGCGGCTTCAAGGCACGGACCTTTACCTTGCTACTGGCGGGCTTGGCCGCGATATCGCGGAATTCGCCCGGCTTGAACGGATTCGGAACGTTCTTCTGGGCCGCTTTGGCCGGAACCTTCTTCTTCTCGATCTTGATCAGGCCGGGGAGGGTGATGGCACCAGCACCCTTGTGGCTGAGGCTCTTTTCGATCTCGGCAGATAGGGCCTCCAACACGGCAGTGACCTGCTTCTTCGTCAATTCGGTCGCCGTGGCGATGTTGGTCAAAAGTTCGGTCTTGGACAGCGGCTTCTTGGCGGCGGCGGGGGCTGCTTTTGCCATAATGGGGTTTTCTCCTTGAGTTCTTACGGGGATAAATACGAGTAGCTCGCACTGATAACTTAAATCGGTTAGCGAAACTTTGCAACCCAGGAAATTGGTAATAATTGGGCGAAAAATGCCGATTTCTTCGTGCTCGATGACGTTTTTCTCGTATTTTTCGGCTTATTCGGGCGCGGAGGGGCCTAAAAATGGCGTTTTATAGGCATTTTTCAGCCGCTCCAGGGCGTCGTTTACTTGCTCAATAGCCCTTTGCCGCGCCCCCGCGTTCCACTCCAACGTCCACTCGAACCCGATTTCGAGAAAGTGAAGAACCAGCTCGACCGGCGCGACGCCCCAAATCGTTTCCATTGCCAGACCATACAACAGCATCTGCATTTCGTAATGCTCAGTGGCCGTCTCAGCAACGTTTTCCTGGGTCACTTTGTTCGTTTTGTAGTCGATGAGATGCCAGCCGCCGGCACCATCTTGATAGAGGCAGTCCATGAAGCCCTGGATATAGGTTGTATCTAGTTGTGGTGCCGGTGTCGCGCCTACACGTGTCGCGCCACCATTGTAATTCGGCGGCCAAGCGAGGAGGAACTCTAGTTCCGGGTGAAGTTGCGAGGCCGAGCGGATTGCCGCCCAGCGCGGCGAGCC
>JANXOJ010000170.1 GCA_025353625.1 Planctomycetota bacterium
CGGTACGTTTCACCGGCGTCGGGTACGAGGGTGAAACTTCCCAATCCGCTGGAGGCCGTTTGCACGGTCGCAACGCGATCTCCGCGACGGTCGATGACGGTGCCGCGCAATTCAATCGGATGTTCCGCCCCGTCGCGGGTCGCAACATAGACTTGGCATTCAATTCCTGCCGGCAAGCGGCCTCCCTCGGGATAAAAAGTAACCGACACATCGTCGGCAGTACCTTTCGTCGGGCGAGATGCCTTTATTTCGTCCGTCGCTTGAGGCAGTACCCCAGCCACCGTGAAGTCGAGCCGCTCGGGCGGAAACAAATCGTCGAGCGTCCGAGCAATGAGCGCGTACTTGCCATCGGGTAGGTTCTCCGGCAGTCGCCAGGCACCATTGCCGACGCCGCGATCGGTAAGGCCGACAAGCGGCAAGCCGGGCAGTGGCTTGGACTTTGCATCAACAATGGTAAACTCGATCGGCCAATTGCGGTCGGCAGCCAAGGCAAAACGGGAAAGCGTCAGCGAACGGAAATAGACGGTCTCGCCCGGCCGATAGGTCCGGCGGTCGAGCGAAAGATGCGTAATATAGCTTGCCGTTCGCAGGGGAAGCGGCACGGCAACCTCGGCACGACTTGCCGCGCAAGCAGCGGTCACGCTCAATTGCAATGGAGCGTGCAGACCGGCGGGAAAGTCCATATCGGCCGGCACGACTAGCATCAGACAGCCCTTTTCGTCCGTTCGCTCCTTCCGATCGATGAGACGTTTTCCTTCCGGCGTCGCAAGAGTCCATTCAATTTGTGCCGGCCAAGGCTCGCCCGTCACGGTCGTGGTCGCCAGATTGAAAACACCGATCGCCCCCGCTTGCAAATATCCCGGCCCAGTGACGACCATCCGCACGTGTTCCGCCGCAATTATATTCAACTGCCGACGGTGATAGAGAAAGCTGCCAAGCGATATGCCGATCAAAGCGAGGGCCGCCAATGCAACGAACCAACTCAACATCCGCGACAGGGCTGCCGGGGCAATTCGAGGACGCGGCAAAGGTGATGCGGCTCGAGCCATCGTGTGGACACTCTGCGACATGGGAGGGAAACGGCATTCCGACAGTAAGATATTCTATCATCCCCCATACCGTCCGTGGTGAAGCCGCGTCGAGATCGGAGGGTGTTGTCGGAGGCAATCGACTAGCTGGATTTGGGCGGTCTGAATGCTCGTCGTTGCCCGCATCTTTGCCGCAAAGAAACATTCGATAGAGTCGAGACGTGCAAAAATCCTCCAAATGTCCCAATGAGGAGGTTGGCGGCATTCTTTCGGCCAGTTAGAGTGCAACCGTGTAAGCGGTTACCGTTGCATAGCCCTGGGTAGAGCGAATCGCGACACACGGCTACCCGCGTTTGGCCGCTAACGCGGCAGTAATTTCCTCGCCGGTCCTAACCATGCATTGCAGCGAATCGCTCCGTGCGTCGCAACACTTGCTTTCGCCGCCTGCTGCAAACGTATCCGCGCACGTCGTGCGCGAAGAGACGGCACGCGGAGTGTGCCTGCTACATTGGCCGAGAGCCGACGCCCGTCAATTTGTCGTTAAATCAGGCCGCCGTGCGTGCGGAAGGGCGTCATGTGGTCGGGCTGGTCGAGCAACCAGAACCGCTCCCATTCGTCCTGGAGCAGGCGGAGGTTTTCCGACGTGTAGATTGCTTCCTGGGCACGGCGAACCGGATCGCCCGAGTAGCCGGGGATAATACATCCGCTGCTCGTGGTTACGAGCCAAGCCAACGACAAAGCTAAGAGCATCCTGCGCATGTGACTTATCCTCCATGCAAGGGCGACAAACCCGTGGGATTCGTGTTTCCAACCTAATCGAAGCACCTGCGGCACTTCTCAAAATAGTTCCGGGCACTTACGGTTGGGATCGCTTCCGAATCCAGGCTTCTCAGCTATCGTCGGGCGGCGCATTATGTCCAGGAATTTTTCCCATGACTTTTGCCGCGCTACCGCTATCGAGTACCGTTTGCCGGCGTGCGGCTGCTAGCCGCTCCAGTTCCCGTACCCGTTCTTCCATTTCCTTGCCGGGCTTGAAGGTCACAACGAATTTTTCCGGCACAAAAACCGTCTCTCCGGTTCGCGGATTGCGGGCCTTGCGTGGCGCTCGCCCTTTGACCTTAAACACGCCAAAATTGCGAAGCTCAATTTTACCCTCTTCGACCAGGGCCTCGACGATTGCATTGAAGGTCTTTTGGACAATTTCCTTCGTCTGCAATTGAGTAAGCCCGATTTCTTCCGAAATGGTGCGAACGATCTCCTTTTTGGTCACGGCTCGAATCTCCTATGCGAAGAGGTCGCCAACAGCCCTGGTTAGGGGGCTTCCCGCTTGCCCTTGAATCCACAGCTTTGTGTTCCAAGTGTAGGCCCCGTAACGAGTAGTGTCAAGCACACTTGACTTGTCGTTTAGCCTTCACCGGGAATAGTAAGCCGATGGAATCGTTAGCGGCGTTCGCAAAAGAACGGCCAATTCCTTCCGTAAGTGCTTGTTTTCAAAGAGCTTAGAACAGAAAGGGTTGGCTCGGGCGTTCGTCGGATTACGCAAGTTGCTTTGCCGTAAAGACTAACGCAAAATTCTGCCAAACCCGTCGGTTCGCCTCCGAGCATTGTGTCGCTGCGAAATTGCTGCCACACAACGGGAGACGCAATCCTTATCGACCGGATAATCGGCAAGCTTTAGCTAATCCGCAGAATCGGCAATGGTTCACAGCTCCATGGTCTGCCGCTGCTCTTCGATCTTTTCCAGCGGGACGAGCTGCCCTTTGTTGCAGCCGGGGCAATGCTCGGCAGCCGTCTCCCAAGATTCTTCGTTGCGGAGATTTGAACTCCAGAAGGGCCAAGTGCGGCACTGCCGGGGCCGCGCCGTGTAGACGCCGCAGGTGCGGCTTTCGCCGTGGAAGAAGATGCAGTCGCCGTTGGGGAATTCGATCAAACTGCGGCGAATTCCGACTTGGCGGACATATCGCCGCTCGAACTCGGCAACCTCCAATTTGAGCAGAACGGCCAAGTTCTCGATCTCTTGCTTATTGACCCACACAAAGCCGGGGTTGCCCGTGCAGCAATCGCCGCACTGCGTGCATTTGAATTTCAGACCGGCGTGATACCAGGGCAATTCAGTCATGGGCATTAGTTGATGATCAACTCTTCTCCAGGGGTGGTTAATAGCGAAGCGACCTCGGGCATTAAACCGTAGGCCAAGGCCAGTAACTTGATCGGGTGGATGGTTCTCTTCGTGGTGCCTTGTTCCATTTGCATGCGGCACGAGCTACATTCCGTGGTGCCGGCTTGGATCGACGGGTTGCGCAACTTGGAAATCAACCCCCAACCGGCCCTGAGACTGCTGCGGTAGTTGCGATGCAATAGTCCGAAGGTGCCGGCCATGCCGGAACATCCTTGTTCGATATGTTGAATTCGCAGCCCTGGAACCAAGCCAAGCAGGTTCTCACCTGGCAATCCGACGTTGAGTGCCCGCAGGTGGCAGGGCGTATGATAGCCGAGACTGGCGTGGATTGGTTTGAAGTCGAGTTGCAGCTTTCCGGTGAGGTGCATTTTCCAAAGGTAGCTACAGGCCTCGCTGGTGTTGGCGGCAACGAGCCGTGAATCTTCGTCGTCGATCAGGTGCAGGTATTCGTGCGTTAGGCACAAAGCGGCGGCAGGCTCGGTGGCCACGATATGGTACCCCTGCCGCACGGCTTCGGAAAGTAGTGCGACATTATGCTTGGCAATCTTCGCGGCACGATCCAAGGCCCCGCCGGCGATGGATGCCATTCCGGACGACCACTGCTCGGTGGGTACGTAGACGCCGATGCCGTTATGCTTGAGCACGGCAACGAGCGCCTCGCCCAGTTGAGGATCGTGAAAGTTTGCAAACGTATCGACGAAGTAGAGTACGCGGTGCGCGCTGCGGCGATTCATACGGCCCAGGCGGCGACGCGCGGCGCGGCGCAGAAATGGGCGTGCCGCAACGCGCGGCAACTTCCGCCCTTGGGCGATTCCCGCAGTTTTTTCCAGCAGCCATCGCATCTGCCGATTT
>JANXOJ010000316.1 GCA_025353625.1 Planctomycetota bacterium
GCGAGCACTTTTGATAACGGGCGTTGTCCAATACCAGCGTAAGCGGCACAATCGGCAACATTGCCCTGAGCATTTGCAGTAGTTCGCATACGGCGACGCTGGTAATGAAGGTCGCGTTCGTGACCGTTAGCAATTGCTTGCTCGCGAAATCGACGGCCTCCCAGCACGTTCAATCGCATGCGGCCCCGGACCCTGTAAACTCGATCTGAATCATCCTCGATTCCTCCGTGGTTGAGAACGAAGGAAGCATTATAATCGAACCGACCCGTTGCAGACAATTTCAATCGGCGACGGTATATAATGCTGGGATAATTGCTCACTCAAGGTACCCGTCTGATGGTTCGATGCGTCACTAAAAAACGAGCCGTTTTCGTCGCGATTGCGTCTATTGTGCTGATCGCATCGAACGTCCTTGCCGACCAGGGCAATCGAGGGCCGTGGGGCGATCGGGGTGACGGCACGTTCGTAAATCCAATCCTGCCAGCGGATTACAGCGATCTTGACGCCATTCGCGTCGGCTCGGATTTTTATGCCATTTCGTCCACGTTCCAATACTCGCCGGGCCTGCTGATTCTTCATTCCAGGGATCTTGTAAACTGGCAAATTCTCGGCCATGTTGTCGTTGACCTGACGAAGATTAGCCCCGAGATGAATTGGGACCGCATGCATCGCCAGGGGCGCGGCATCTGGGCCGGTTCCATCCGCCATCACCACGGAACGTTTTGCGTCTACTTCGGCACGCCAGATGAAGGGTATTTCGTAAGCACATCCACAAACCCTGCCGGGCCTTGGACGCCGCTTGCCCAGGTGCTTCGCGGGGGCGGTTGGGATGACTGTTGTCCGTTTTGGGATGACGACGGGCAAGGTTATCTGGTTGGCTCATGTTTCAAGGACAATTACAAGATTCATCTTTTCAAGTTGACGCCGGACGGCAAGGGATTGGTTCCCGGTTTCGACCATGTGCTGCATCAGGCAAAAGGCCGCGAGGCGAGCAAGCTCTACAAGTGGAACGGCCTTTACTATCACTTCTTCAGCGAAGTGAAAGCCGAAGGCCGTGTGCCCATGATGGGCCGAGCGCGGAACATCTCCGGTCCCTATGAGTACCACCAGTTGAGCCGCGTCAATCCGCGTTTGGATCGTGAGCCGAACCAGGGCGGCATTATCCAGACCGAGAAGGGTGACTGGTGGTTCGTCACGCATCAGGGCACGGGAAGTTACGAGGGCCGCACGATGTGCCTGTTGCCGGTGACGTGGCACGACGGCTGGCCGATTATTGGCACCGTAGCCGCTGACGGGATCGGCGGCATGGTTTGGCGGGCTAAGAAGCCCATCGACGGTTTCCCCATAGGCAGCCCCCAGACGAGCGATGCGTTTGACTCGCCGACGCTCGGCGCGCAGTGGGAGTGGAACTATCAGCCGCGCGCGGAAAAATGGTCGCTGACCGAGCGGCCCGGCTTTTTGCGCCTGCATGCTTTCAAGCCGCTCGTGCCAGGCAACCTCCTCAAAGCTGGCAACACGCTTACCCAACGCCTGATGGGGACGTCGGGCGGCACCGCCACCGTCAAGCTCGAGGTCAGCGGAATAGCCGACGGCCAGGCCGCAGGACTGTGCCACTATGGCAATCGCTATGCTTGGCTTGGTGTCACCCAGACCAACGGCGTCAAACGCATCACGTATTGCGACAACGGCGTCCAATCGTTCGGCGCGACCATCGATAGTCCGACCGTCTGGCTCAGATCCGTCATATCCGATGCCGCCAGCACGACGTGGGCCTTCAGCTTGGACGGCACGAAGTTCACTCCGTTCGGCAAAACCTACCGCTTCGAGTGGGCCAATTATCGCGGCGACCGCCTAGGTATTTTCAGTTACAACGACGCCGCCGACGCCGGTTTCGTGGACGCGGACTGGTTCCATTATGAGATGGCTGCGACCAGCACGGCGAAGTCGCGATGAACCTCATTCTGCGGACGGATGTGGCAATTTTATACTTTGCGCAGCGTGCAATGACACGATCGCTTCCCGGCGGTAAAACGTCTCATTTCGGACCGCGCACACTTTGGTAGTGCTCGACAAGCAAGAACGACAGGGAACCGATGAGAACCAACCACAGCGTAGTCTCCCTCGGCATGATCCTAGGGCTATCCATGACCGTTTGGTCCGGCGGTCTCCTCTTCTGGCCAACACGGTGCGCATACCGCTCCATCTTGGCTTTGTCATCAAACACTCCGCCCCACCAAGCATAATCTCTTAGATTTCCCACATCGTCTCCGAACGAATAGGCCGTCGTCGTCCCCGCTCGGCAGGCGTATTCCCACTGCGCCTGCGTTGGCAAGGCGTAGACATAGCCTTGCGGCAGACGGCCCGCCTGCGATTCCCTCGCCGTCAGTTTTCGGCAAAACTCGGTCGCGTCGTTCCAATCAACGTAATTGGCCGGGTAGTCGTCTCCTTTTTTGACAAACACCTTGCCCGCCCAGGGGGTCGTGCCCATCAACGCCTTGTATTCCGCCTGCGTGACGCTGTATTTCCCCAGGTAGAATCCCTTGCTGATCGTTACCGAAACCTGGTCCTCGCGATCGACGGTGCGGCCCTTCTCCCCCGCCGGGCTGCCCATCCTGAATGAGCCGGATGCGCAATAGATGAGCTTCATTCCGATCGAGTTCGTGATCTAAGATGTCAATGCTGGGGGATGCTCGCGGCAACCAGTCACCGCCGTGAGTGTGAAACCGAGCACTGCCGCCAGGGCCGCCAAAGACGCTGTAGACGCTTTTCGGAACATGGATTGGATCTCCTCACGCTATTACCGTTGCCGGAGACGGCGGCTGACGCACGACGCCAGCGGCTAAGAACGCCTCGCGGGATCAAGGGATAGCTTACTGGCAGTTCTTGTTGGCGGACAGCGGCTGCGGGATGCCGGCGTGCCGCCCTTGGTGATCTGTAGCGTGATGCGGCACTCATCCTGGGAGACCACCCGGAAGCACTATGCTCCCGGCGACATTCAAAAGGACGCCAAGATACTCAAGGCAAAGCTGGCGATTCCACCTGCTTCCTGACCTGTACCCACTTTTTAATAAGTACAGGTGAACGACAGCAAATCGGACGAATCGCCGTAAGTCCTTATGCTGCAAAGTACGCCCGGAGGGACTCGAACCCCCAACCCTCGGTTCCGAAGACCGATGCTCTATCCATTGAGCTACGGGCGCGTTGTGGCGCGTGCATACCTGGGATGCGCGATGGGCATAATACGATCGCGGGGTGCCTGCGAACGAATCTGCGGTAGGACGCGTTTATTCTTGGTATTGTCCCGTTTTTGTGGATCGCCGTCAAGCGTCCCTCGGGGTGTTCTTGCTGTGTTCGTGCTATCCACGGTTTAGATCGGAATCTCTTGGAAATGGGCAACGCGATTCAGCAACCTAAAATCTTCGCAGTCACCAGCCAGCGGAGTTCACCGCGACCAAATTCTGGGAGGTGCGGGAATCGAATCGCGGTGACCGAGCCTTTTGCCAAGCGAATCCAGCCATCCCCCCGGCCGATCAAGATCGCTGCCAAGTACCCCAAGTCCGGAGCGTGGCCGACCCATGCTATTTGCTCCATGCCGGGAGCATGCTCCTCGGTCCATGCCAAAAGGTGCTTGGGATCGCCGCCGGGGCAAAGTTCATCGCATTGAACAATCTGGGCCCTCGTGCCGATTGCCCGCGCTAAGACTTCGGCGGTCTGCATGCAGCGCACGAGCGGACTGGTGGCGATCAGGCGCGGATTGAGACCCCGCTCGACCAATCGTTCGGCCATCCGCGCGAAGCGTTCGCGGCCCGCGTCGGTCAGCGGGCGGAGTGCGTCGTTGGGGAAGGCTCTTTGGTCGCGCTCGGCAGCCCAGGCATGGCGGACAATGAATAGGTCCATGAAGGTGCTTTTGGAATAATCAATTGATTTTTGAGACGGTCGAGACGGCACGCGGCGAGTGCCTGTTACTTGGTTCTCCATAGGATTGTATCCGCAATGCCAAGCGACTGTTGCACGTCGGCAATTTCCGCTTTGAATCGCTTCGCATCTTCGGGATAACCGGCGGTTGGGCGAATGGAGGGCAGGTGGGTGCGCCAAAAGGCGTTGAAAGCATGCATTGCCAGTTCGCGTAGATATTTCGAGGCCATGGAAGCCAGCGCCGTGGGTAGGTGCGATTCGCCTTTTGCCTGGAAAGAAATTTCGATGCGTCGTTCGGCCGGCCCAAAGCGGTAGACGCTCTGCCGTCGCCCCTCCAGGCAGACCTCGATCGAGCGATTGGGAAAGGCTTCGGAAAGCAGCGGCAGATAGCGGTCGCGGCCGCCGTGCTTATCGCAGACGATGGAAATCCGTCGATCGCCGAGCGGCTCGATCGACTCGGCAACGAGCCGCAAGGTCCAGCGGGAGAGAGCAGTGCCTTTCGATTCGCCGCGTTCGACCGCCGCATTGAACGCGCGCGGAAAAATTGCCGCGGAATGCATCGCGACGAGCCGCACCCGCGCGGCCGCCATAGCCCGCCCCAGTCCCGGCTGAAGTTGGGCAATCTCCATGAGATCCGCGTCGCAGGGGGCCGGCTGCGAATCCAGCCCACCACACAAGGCTTCATGCCGAGCTTCGGAATTAGCACGGGTGAGCAGTTCCCAAACGCGACCGCACGTGGTTGGCATGAGTCCCAATTGGCTCCAAGCAGACCAGAGGCCGCGCTCCAGGAGTTTCAACCCCTTGCCCGACTTATAGAGAACTTTGGAATCGGCAACGACCAGCGGCGATGGCTTGGCCTTAGCCGTGCGAGCGATCACCGCGGCAAGGCGATGGTAGAGATCGTCGGTATGTCCGTCGGCAGAATGTCCGTCGAGCAGTTCCCAAACGCTTGCCGAAATCACCAGCGGCCCCAGGTTCGGGCCATAACCGGCCTCGTCGGTTCCGATGAGAAAGGGCATGGGGTTGCACTATTTCCAAAAGGTTCAAAGAAGGCTGCCCGCATGTATCCGGCACTCTCCGAGTGCTGAAATTCCAGTCCGCTTCAATATAGGCGAAACAAGTATGTCTGCCAACATGCGGTCGCCCAATGTCGCAGACCATTTTGATTTTTCGACAATGTTTCCCGGAATGAAGTTGCAAGTGAATTGGATTGCCGAGAAAGCCCCGCGTCGCGCCGGCACCACCACAATTCGGTATTGGCGTCGGCGAAGGCGAGCAAATCGATGGCAGCTTGAATCGCGGAATTTGAAAGACGTAAACTGGGTTCTAGTGCTTGGTCAAGATTTAGTTTTCGGGCGGTGAGCTTCTTCATGGATGTTGTTTTGAACCACGAAAAACACAAAAAGCACGAAAAAGAGGGATGGGGAAATGAAGGATAGGAAAGCTAAGACGTCCAATGAACGTCAAGCCATCTTTTTTTCATTCTTTCGTGATCGTCGAGCCTTTCGTGGTTATTGTCCTAGTTCTTTGTCAACGCTTAGTTTTCGGGCGGGCCGATTCGTATCGACCGGGATTGCCAAGCGAATTATAGCGAAGCCACTCGACCTTTTGGCTTTGACGAAGCACTAGCCGCCGCATTTGCGGTGTACGGTGGACGGGGTAAGGCGTTAGAGCCAATGGTTGTCGCGATACCATCGAGCCGTCTGAGCAAACCGCTCGCGCAAGGGCACCCGCGCGGCAAAGCCTAGCTCGCGGACGGCGGATTCGTTCGAGCAGGTCCACGAGCCGGCGCGGGCTTCACGAGCCTTGTCGATGTTCAAGTAGAAGCTTTGACCGCGAAGCCGAGAAATGGCCGTGGCGACGAATGCCACGGTCCAAACCGTTACGGCATTCACGCGGACTACGAACGTGCGGCAGCGGCCGAGGGCCTCGCCGATCATGCGGCCCATTTGCGGGAACGTCAGGTCTTGCTCGGCAGCGGCAAAGTAACAACCTTGACCTGCCGCCACGGCATCGGTCGGATTGGCGACAAGTCGCTTGCCGTGGTTGACCGCCAGAATCAATTCGGTGACCAAGTCCTCGGCATGAATGAGCGAAACTCGGTGCGTCCGCCAACTTGGCACGAGGTGTATTCCACAGCGGGCGATGGGCCGAAAAATTTCCAGCATGGCCGGATCGGCCTCGCCAAAAACGATCGGTGGACGGACGATTGTGATCGGCATCTTGTCGGCCCATTGGCGGGCCATCTGCTCGCCCGCCAACTTGCTGCGACCGTAATAGGAGACGGGCGCCGGAATATCGCTTGCCAGTCGCGGCCTCCTGGGGGTCGAAGGGCCCATCGCCGAAAGCGACGACACCACCAGTAGAACTGGCGGCGTTAATTGATCGGCACATGCCCTGGCCACATGGGCGGTGCCATCGCGGTTGACGCGAAAGAGTTGGTCCACATCGAGCGACTTGACGCTTCCGGCAAGATGGTAGACGGCATCTTTTCCCCGCACGGCAGCCGAAAGCGACTCGGCATTCGTAATATCGCCATCCGCAAAACGAACGTTGAGTCCCGCCAGCCGATCCAAACGCGACGATTTTCGTGCCAGACAGGTCACTTCATGCTGCGCAGCCAAAAGCCGTTGGACCAAGTGATATCCAATAAAGCCGCTCGCTCCGGTAACGAGGATTTTCGCCATTTTTACCGTTATTGCCGTTGGGTTGAGCTCGTTCGATGGGTAACTGCCGTATGGGGCATAAAACAGCACGACAATCGTTTTGGAGGCGCTGCCGCGTTTTTGTTAAGATTGACAGCAAAAATCGTTCCGAATCGAGGCCAAAAGCTATCGGAACCTCTTGTCTACTTTCGGTAAATGGTTTCTCAATTAAATAGGGAATTTTTATTTCCTAGGTCTGGATTGACCGCTTGATTTCAAAAGGGGTAGTATACTGGCAACCTTTCCACCTATTCCGAGAAAATGTTTATGACCGAACTTGTCATCCAGCGTGTCGCAACTGCCCACCAACGCAAGCAATTCCTCGAATTTCCCTGGAAGATCTACCGAAACAACCGGTTTTGGATTCCGCCGTTGCGCGACAACCAAAAGGAAATGGTGGGGTATGCTCACAATCCATTCTACGATCGCAATAAAATTCAGACTTTTTTGGCCTACCGCGGCAATGAAGTGGTGGGACGCATCGGGGCCATCCTCAATGTGGGGCACATCGATCGCTACGACGACCAACGCGGCTTTTTTGGTTTTTTTGAATCGATCGACGATCAGGAAGTGGCCAACGCGCTGTTCGACGCGGCACGCGACTGGTTCGCGGACCAGGGAATTTTTAAGTTGCGTGGGCCGACGAATCCGTCGTTGAATCATGAAGTCGGGTTATTGGTGGATGGGTTCGATGCTCCGCCGACATTCATGATGACCTACAATCCGCCCTACTATGCGAAGCTGCTGGAAACGTACGGGTTTGCGAAGACGCAGGACCTTTACGCCTTTTGGGGTCATATCTCGATGATGCCGAAGGTTGCCGAGAAGCTGCGGCCTATCGTTTTGCAAATCATCGAGCGATATAACGTCAAGATATGTCCGCTCGACAAGTCGCGATTTCTGGAAGAGGTAAAGGCGTTTCTCTCGATCTACAATCGCTCGCTCACGAACACCTGGGGGTTCGTGCCGATGTCGGATCGCGAGGTGGAACACGTCGCCAAGAGTTTGCAATTCTTGATCGTTCCGGAGCTTGCCATTACCGTCGAGGTCGATGGCCGCAAGGTGGGAGCCGCCTTCGGCCTGCTGGACTATAACCCCCGAATTCGCGAGATCGACGGCCGGCTCTTTCCCTTTGGTTTCCTGCATCTCTTGCGGAAGAAGAACCAGATCAAGAAGATTCGTTTGATCTCGACCAACGTCCTGCCGGAATACCAACTCATGGGCCTGGGCATGGTGCTGATGCACGGCATCGTGCCCAAGGCGTTGGAATACGGTCTGGAAGAAGCCGAATTCTCCTGGGTTCTCGAATCGAATAGCCTTTCGCGCGGTGCCTTGCAGAAAGGGGGTGCCAAGATCGACAAGACCTACCGCATTTACGATATCGACTTCGATCGGCCCAAGGTCGAGGCCCAGCGGCAGACGCTACGCAGGGCCGGACTCAAGGGCCGGCTTGAAATCGAGCCGGTCGCAACGAGCCGCGACCTGAACCGGTTTTTGCAGGTGCCGTGGGGCATTTACGGCGACGATCCCCAGTGGGTGCCGCCGTTGCTCTTGGACCAGAAAGAGTTTCTCAACGCCCGCAAGCATCCGTTCTATCTGCACGGTGCCGCGGAGAAGTTCATCGCGCTGCGCGACGGCGTGCCGCGGGGGCGCGTTTTGGTGAGCGACGATCCGCGCTACAACGCAGAACACGCCAGCAATCTTGGCTGCTTTGGCATGTTTGAATCGGCCGACGATCCGGAGATGGCCCAGGCCCTGATCGAAGCGGCGTCCGGATGGCTCAAAGCGCGAGGGCGAACGTCGATCATGGGCCCCATCGATTATTCGACGAACTATACCTGCGGACTTCAGGTTGAAGGTTTCCACTCGCCGCCGCGCGTCATGGACAATCACAACCGCACGTACTATGGCCCGCTCTTGGAATCGTGTGGATTGACCAAAGCCAAGGATATGTTCTGTTGGTGGTTCAACGATCCCAAAGACATGGTGGCGATGTGGAAGGAGCGGGCCGATCGAATTATAAAGCGAGGCAAGATCGCGGTGCGCGCCTTCAACGAACGCGACTTCAATGCCGAAGTACAGCGCTGCAACATGGTCTACAATACGTCGATGGAAAAGAACTGGGGCTTTGTAAGCCTTACCGGTGCTGAGTTCCGCTATATGGCGGGACGGTTGCGGGAACTGGCCGATCCCAAAATGGTCCTTCTTGCGGAAGTGGACGGTCAGCCCGTCGGCTTTTCCATCACGCTGCCCGATATCAACGAGGCGGTGCGTCCTTTGAACGGGCGGCTGTTCCCCTATTACCTGCCGATCAACCTGATTCGCTTCCTATGGCGTAAGCGGCGCATTCGTACCGCTCGTGTGATGGTGCTCGACGTGCTGGAAAAATACCGTCGTCGCGGCATTGCCGAAATGCTCATCCTGGCAACGCTCGACCACGGCAAAAACAAGCTGCACTACACGGGGGCGGAACTCGGCTGGACGCTTGAAGACAACCACCTCGTCAATCGCACCATTGAGGCGGTGGGTGCCAAGCGGCACAAAGTGCATCGGATTTACGAGAAGGGGATCGGGTGAGAGTCGGAATTAAAAAGCCCTTCGCGAGCTTAAGCTCGCGAAGGGCTTTTTAATTCCGACTCTCACCCGATCCCCTTCTCG
>JANXOJ010000184.1 GCA_025353625.1 Planctomycetota bacterium
GAAATCCATCTCGCCCTGGTCGGTGACGACCTTCAGCACCTGATTGGTCTGCGGCATCAAAGTGGCCGTCAATTTGGTGCTGTCGGAAGTCGTTACGGTGTACGTCCTGGCTGCCGACGATGGATCGTTGAACGCAACCAGTACCGGTGAGCCGATGGCAATTGCCGCCGGCGCACCGGAGATGCCGATGGCGGAATTACCGCTCACCACAACGGCGACCGTCCCCAACGACGCCGTATTGTTTGCCGCATCGTGGAGCGTGGCACTAAACGACTGCGTGGTCTGCCCCTGGGCAGCCGAAGGCGTCCAGTTGAAGGTGTTCGTCGTTACGTTAAACGTCATACCGATTGGCAGGGTTCCCGGCACGACCGTTACCGCATCGCCGGACGGGGCATTCGTCTGAATCGTATACGAGTAGGGCTGCCCGGCGACGGCGGAAGTGGCGGCGGTGGAAGTCACTTGAAGTACGAAGGTCAGCGGCGCGGCGGTGGAGACCACGCTATCGAGCGAGCTAGCCGCAACGGAGAAGCGGGTCTTGGGCGAGCCGGAAGCATAGTTTGCATTTAAGGCAAGTGCCGGCGTGGGAAGCGTCTGCTTCGTCGTGAACTGGTGCGCGCCCAAGGTAAATGCCGTGGTGCCGTTCGTGGTCAGCGACATCGTGCCGGCGGCGGAGGCCGTGCCGGTGGCAATCGCCGTGGCACCTCCATCTTCAAAGACCGAAACGGAGGCGCCCTTTTGAATGCCCGATAAGTTGAACGTGATCTCCGTCGCTGTGGAACGGTTGTTTGCTCCCGTGCTACCGCCGGAAATTGCCTGTCCGCCAGTCGAGAACGAGTCGATGTGCGGGGCCGCCGGTGAAACGAATACCGGCACGAAGGAGCGATAAACGGGATCGACCCCGGACGTCGCGTCCCAAGCGGCTGCCGTTGCCGATTGCGCGGTGACTTCCAGCACTTCCACGCCGGCAAAACCGCTCGACGGCGTCACCGTGTAGCTCGCGCCACTATTGGAGACGCTGAGGTTCGCATTCGGGTTGATTACCGCCGGTGTCGTTGTTGTATAGGAATTGTCGACTCGGATCGCGGAATTGTCCGTGCCGCCCGAGTTGTTGATCGATCGCATCAATTGGGCTTGGACCGTTACAGCGGTGCCGTTCGCGGAAACGCCCTGCGGAGTAATGGTAACGGGCGTGCCTGCCGTCGTCGAAATTTTGTCGGTGCCGTTGATGGGCAACACCCACGGATTCGGCGGGTCGAATTGATTCGTGCCGACATTGATTGAGAAGGACTTGCTACCGCCAAGACCATCGGTGATTGCCACGGTAAAAGTTCCCGTCGCCCCGGCGAGGGCTTTGACCATGAACACGCCGTCCTGGATATCGGTGCCGACGCTCATCGAAAGTATCTTGGGGGCGGTGACCGGCTTGCTGGTTTCGTTGTTGCCGTTGCTTCCTACCGCCAGCGCGGCGATTTTCGCGCGCGTGTCCTCGCCCTTAATCAACTTGCCGAAGATCGAGTAGCGGAAGTCGAGGAAGCCGTTCGAGGTATCGTTCGGCGCGCTAACGAAGAACTCCGAGCCATTGCCATCGACGCCATTGTTGGCTAGAGCCAAAAGTCCCGTCGAGGTGAACCGCAAATCGGGGTTGAGTTCCACCGGGATCGGGCTGCCAACCGAGCTTTGCAGCCCGCCCTGAATCATGAACGTCTTCAATATCCGATAGAACGTTGCACTGCTGGCATAGGCGTTCGAGTTGACCAACTGAGCGAAGTGCGCGACGGTGGTGGGGGTCAAATTGTTGAGAAGTTGGAAGTCCATCTCGCCTTGATCGGTAACGATTTTCAACACCTGATTGGTCTGCGGCATCAACGTGGCCGTCAGTTTGGTGGCGTCCGAGGTCGTGACCGTGTACGTCGGCGTGCCGCTATTGGAATCGTTGAATGCCACGAGAGCCGGCGATCCCACGGCCACGGCCGCCGGCGCGCCCGATATGCCGATCCCCGATTGAGCTGCCACGGCAACGTTGACCGGCCCCAGAGTGATGCTCTGCCCGGTGGAATCGCTGATTTGAGCACCGAACGTCTGCGAAGTGCCGGCCTGTGCCGCCGAAGGCGTCCAGGTGAACGTGCCGTTCGTCGCATTGAACGTCATTCCGACGGGCAACGTGCCCGGCGTGATCGTAACGGTGTCCCCGGAAGCGGCATTCGTTGCAGCGACGTAGGTATACGGTACGCCGGCCTTCGCGGTCGTCGGCGCGGCGGCAATAAGTTGGAACGTAGAAAGGACATTTAGAGCCACGCCGGTCGAGGCGACGCTCTTGAGCGAGTTTGTTGGTATCGAGAACCTCGTTTGCGGGCTGACCGCACCGGCACCGTTGTTGACGAAGTTGGCGAACACGCTCAAAGCCGTGGTGGCAAAAGTCTGCTTGGCGGTGAACTGATGCGATCCGGCGACGATGGTGGTTGTGCCGTCCGTTGTGACGGTCAATGTGCCTGCTGCGGTGGCTGTCGCCGTACCAATGGCCGTTGCGCCGCCGTCTTCAAAGATCGAGACCGTGGTTCCCTTCACCACTCCCGACACGGTGAAGGAAAGTTCCGAAGCCGTCGAACTGTTGTTGGCAAACGTGTTTCCGCTGGATATCGCCTGCCCCCCCGCGGAGATCGAATCGATATGGGGCGCGGCGGGCGACACATAAACCGGCACGAAGGCCCTATAGATGGGGTCAATCCCGGAGCTAGCGTCCCAAGGTGCGGCCGTTGCCGATTGGGCCGTCACTTCGAGAACTTCCACGCCGACAAAACCTGCCGTGGGCGTTACCGTATAGCTCGATCCGCTTGCCACGACGGCTAGATTTGCATTGGGGTCCACGACGACCGGGCTTGAGCCGGTATACGAATCGTCAACTCTCAGCGTGGAGTTGTCCTGGGTGCCGACGTTGCCGACAGAGCGCATCAATTGCACGTGAACCGTCACCGGCGTATTGTCGGCGGAAACGCCCTGCGGCGAGATAGTAACCGGCGTGCCGACCGTCGTCGATACCGTGTCGGTGCCGTTGATCGGGGTCACCCAAGGATTTGGCGGGTCGGAGCTATTCGTTCCGACCGTGATATTCATGACTTGGCTCGCACCCTTGTCGTCGCTCACGGTAACGGTAAACGTGCCGGTCGCCCCGGTCTGCGCCTTGAGCATGAACACGCCCGCCTGGGGATCGCTGCCGATGGACATGGAAAGAATCTTTGGCGCGGTCGTTGGCGTGCTGACTTCAGCACCGCTAGAAGCGGCCGTAACCGGAACGGCGGCAATTGCCTGACGAACGCTCTCGCCGCGAATCAGCTTGCCGAAAATCGTATAGCGAAAATCGAGGAAGCTGTTGGACGTATCGCCAGGTGCGCCGATGAAGAACTCCGACGTATTGCCATCGACGCCGTTGTTTGCCAGGGCAAGCAACCCCGTGGAGGTAAATCGCAGATCGGGATTGAGCTCGACCGGAAACGGCACTCCCGATCCACTCTGCAAACCGCCCTGGATCACGAAGTTCTGCAAGATGCGGTAGAACGTGGCACTACTACCGTAGGCGTTTGAAGTGATGAGCTGTTGGAGGCGGCCGATGGTAGTGGGCGTGTAATTGTTGAGCAGTTGGAAGTCCATCTCGCCCTGGTCGGTGACAATCTTCAACACCTGATTCGTCTGCGGCATCAGCGTGGCCGTCAATTTGGTATTGTCGGAGGTCGTCACGGTGTAATGCGTTGCCGCCGAGTTGGAGTCGTTAAAGGCCGTCAGCACTGGCGAACCGATGGCGATTTCCGTTGGCGAATCGACGATGGCGATCGTCGGGCTGCCCGCCACCTGGATATTCAGCAGTCCGACTTTGGCCGTGTTTCCCGCCGAATCGCTCACGCTCGCGCTAAAGGCCAAGAGGTTGCCCGCTTGAGCGGCGGTCGGCGTCCAGGTGAATGTGTTTGTAGCGGAATTAAAGGACATGCCGGTCGGCATGACGCCCGGTGTAACGGTAACTGTGTCGCCGTTGGGCGCGGATGTCTGGACGGTATAGACGTAGGCGGTGCCGGGTGTGGCCGTTGCCGCCGGGGTGGAAGTTACTGCGAAGACGCTCACTTGCGTTGCACTCGATCCAAGACCCGAAACGTCGGCCGATTTCGTGCGCGCCGATCCGCGGTTGTCGGTCCAACTGGCCGAAGCCCCAACGGCAGTTTGAACGGCCGTAAACGCATGGGAGCCGGGCGTGAGTTTTGTCGCACCGTCGGTGGTCACGGTAACGGTGGTGCCGCTTGCCGTAGCCGAGCCGATGGCGTTGCCGTCCGCGTAGACGGTTACTTTATTGCCGCTGGTTACGCCCGAGACGAGGAACTGCAAAGCATTGGTGGACGTCGAGTTGTCGAGTTTGGTCGCGATTGCGGAACCTTGTCCGGATTGCGGTTGAAATGCAATCGCCGTCGGTGCCGCCGGAGTCACTGAGGCATAAGGGTTGGCGGTTGCCCCGTTCGTCACGGCCGTATCCGCCGCCACATGTACGGTAAAGGTCTTCGTCGTCGGCGTATTCGTGCCGTCGTCAAAGGCGGTGACGGTAACGGTGAAGTCGCCGGTCGCGCCCGTGGGTGCCTTGAGCATCAGCACGCCGTTTTGCGTATCGGTGATGATGCTCGCCGAGTTGATCTTCACCGGATTGAGAAGGTAGGAGACGCCGCTACCAGATTCCGTAGGCAGTGCCTCAATCGATTGCAGGACCGTCGTTTGGCTGCCCCCGACGGTGATCGCCTGATTGACCGTCTGGAAGCCAAAGAGCGTGTAGGCAAAGTCCAATGGGCGGCGATCGACGCCGGTGCCGATGAAGAACTCCGTCCCGCTCGTATCGGCAGTTGACGTGCGGGCCATGGCGAGATCGCCGCGATTATTGTAAACGAGGTCGGGATTGAATTCTTCGGGTATTGTCGTAGGCACGCCGCTCGGCAGCGTATTGACGTTGGTTTGGGCACCCGTGGCGACTCCGTTGCTAATTGTCGGGATCGTATTTCCGCCCTGAACGACGAACCCCGTTTGCGAACGATAAATAAAGTCTCCGTTATAGAAACCGTCGCCGACGAGGGTTTCGATATGCGACGCCGTGTTTGGCGTCAAATTGTCGAACAACTGGTACGTCAAGTTCCCAAGGCCATTGAGGGAGAACTGTACGCTCTTGTTCGTACTTGGCATGACGACAGGGGCCACTTTCGTGACGTCGGAACTTGTGACACCGAAGTGAACCGTCTTACCGGTATCGGTGCCGTTAAGTGCCACGAGGATGGCGGTTCCCGCCGGCAAATTAACATTTGCCAAGTCGGCCAGACCAACGGCGGTCAGCAACTGCCGATCTTCCAATGCCTCAAAGGCACCGAGGCGACGAGAAGGCCGCACCTTTTTAACTGGCTTTTTGGGCGCGTTCGTCTTCCGCCACCAAAAACCAAACCTGCGGGCACCCAAGTTGTCGTTCGTCATGTTCCGTTTCCGCTGGATAATGTAGGCCGTAGCTAGACGGCGAGACGCTTCACAAATTAATGCGACCAATTCGGCCCCAAGCGTCGGCGGCGAATCGGTCACCCCGCCTCTTAAGGGCAACCGATCTGAGCCCCTTCATGATAATCGATATCGGCAAAATTATCCAATAATCGGCGGAAACCGGCTGGGGAGGCGTCCCCCTACCGGCCCAACGGGGAATGGGCTATGCTTCCAGCTATCATGAGTGAAAAAACCGATGTAAATCGCAGTTTTGAGCTAATGTCGCGTGCCGACACGGCCGTCTTGGTTGTCGATGTTCAGGAAAAATTGGCAAACGTCGTCGGTTCGTCGGCGCGGGTTATACGGAATGTACGGCGGCTCCTCGACGCGGCAAAAATTCTCGGCCTGCCCAGTCTTGCCACGGAACAGTACCCGCAGGGGCTCGGACCGACCGTCGCGGAACTTGCCGCGCGATTGGATCGTCCTACGGCAAAGCTCAGTTTTAGTTGTTTTGGCGTGCCAAATCTGTTCGACGAACTTCGCCGTCGCGATATCTATAAATTGCTCGTCTGCGGACTTGAAACGCACGTCTGCATTCAGCAAACGGTTCTCGATTTATTAGCGGATGGCTGGCGCGTCTACGTCGCCGTCGATGCGGTCGCGTCGCGCCATGAACTGGACCATGAAACGGCCTTGCGTCGCATCGACTCCGCCGGTGCTGTTCTTACGACGACGGAAGCCGCTTTGTTCGAATGGTGCCAACAAGCCGGCACCGAGGAATTCAAGAAGATCCGCGAACTGGTGCGGGAGACGTAGGTCCAGTACGTTGGACTGGACCGTTGTGCGCAGTATTACGAGAAAACTCCAGTTTTCTGGTTGGGTTTTGCGCAGTGGTTCCGCCCGGCAGACGGAACCTACTTGTCGTGGCGAGATTCAATTTCGGCAATCTTTGCCAGCCGCCGTGCATGGCGGCCACCTTCGAAGGGCGTACTCAACCAGATTTCGACGAGCCGATCGACGAGCCGATCCCCGAGCATGTCGCCGGAAAGGCAAAGCACGTTGAGATCGTTGTGGCGGCGGCTTAATTCGGCTGTGACATCATCGTAGCAGGGGGCCGCCCGAATGCCGGATATTTTGTTGGCGGCAATACACATGCCCAAACCGGACCCACAAATGAGAATGCCTCGTTCGGCATCGCCATTGGCAACCTTGTGGCCCACATCCGCGGCGATATCGGGATAATCGCACGGTACGTCGCCGTGGCTCCCGACGTCGATGACTTCCTGATCGAGTCGAACGAGCAACTCGATCAGTTTGCCGCGCATTTCAACGCCACGATGGTCACTTCCGACCGCAATCCGCATGCGAATTCCTTTTGAGATTCCAGTACCGTCCGCCCTAAGTCGTCATTCTAGTCCCATCGGGGCCTAAGAGCAATCCGCCTATTTCAGGGGGTATGGCTATGAACGTCTTTGCTGGTCGATGTATCCTTATCGGGGAAACAAAGGGGTCAAAGAATAACCGCCTGCTCCGCCCTTTTCGCTCGCAAGGGGTTGGCC
>JANXOJ010000201.1 GCA_025353625.1 Planctomycetota bacterium
ACGATGTACAAGTTCCGCACCATGGTCGTCAATGCGGAGCAACTCAAGGACGAGTTACACCACCAGAACGAACAGGATGGGCCGGCATTCAAAATCAAGAACGATCCGCGCGTCACGTTTGTCGGTCGCTTTCTTCGCAAAACGAGTCTCGACGAGTTTCCACAGTTGTGGAATGTACTGCATGGTGATATGTCGCTCGTCGGCCCTCGGCCGCCGCTGCATAAGGAAGTGATGCAATATGCGTCCTGGCAGCGACGCCGATTGGACGTGACGCCCGGCCTGACGTGCATCTGGCAAGTCGCCGGTCGCTCGCAGGTTTCCTTTGCCGATTGGATGCGGATGGACATGCAGTACGTTGCCCAACGGTCTCCTTGGTGCGATATGAAATTGTTGCTCGCAACCGTGCCGGCGATAGTTGCCGGCAAGGGTGCGTGTTGAATCAACGAGCGAGCGTGAAAATGGGCACTCGCGTGCCGAACGACCGGCCCTTCCACAACGGTGGGGATTACCAGAATTTTCATCTCGCTTCGCGAGATGTCGAATCCCTTTGCCGAGCGAAACAAACGTAATTGCATCTCGCGGAGTAGGATGAGTACGCTGTTTGCAAAGACGCCAGGAGCGACCCAATAGTGTCAGTGGCATCGAAACTAGGAGCAACCGCCATCGCCGATCCCATCGTGGATTGTCGCGATGGCGTTGCACGCGGTGACGTTGCACAAAGCCTCGGCCAACGCCTAGCGGCCAAGGTGCTTGCCATGGCCCCCACGCTGGCAAGCTCGTTCTTCTTGTTCGCCATCTTCGTTGTGCAGGGTGCATTGCTGGGGCGGACCTTGAAGCCGGAGGGCCGCGGCGAGTACGCTACCGTCATCACCTACACCCGCTTTCTCACCTATATTGGTCTGCTAGGGGTCAACTACGCGATCATCCGTCGAGCGGCGACAACCCAAGGCGGTCTGATCGACCTTTCGCGCACGGCAATTCGCGCCGGGCTTATAAGCGGTTTCCTCACGCTCCTCGTCGTGGCGATTCTGTCCTTTGTGGCGTTGCCGCAGGGAAAAGAACATCTCGCTTTGCTTTCGATCCTCTGCGCCACGACCTTGCCCTGGGAACATGTGCGATTGAACCTCAATGCGGTCGATCAAGGCAGCGGGTATTTCGCGCGGTTCAATGCCGGGCGGCTGGTGGCGGGAGCTGCGATGCCAATGCTCTTGCTGATCTTTTGGTTGACGGGCGGCCTATCGGTTGCCGCCGCAACGTATCTGTTGATCCCGGCCACGCTCATCGGGCTGGCCTTTCGTCTCCTCTGGAGCGAAGATCGCCGCCCCTGGCGCAAGGGACGCCCCGGCACGCTGACCCTCTTGCGGGAAGGAATGCCCTTTGCCCCGTCGCAGGCTGGTAGCGACCTTTTCAACAAGCTCGACTCCATGCTGATTTTGTGGTTGGCAACGTCCGCGACCCAGGGGCTTTACGTTGCCGCCGTGCCGGCCGTTCAGATTCTCGCCGTCGCCCCCGAGGCATTAGCCGTCTTTGCATTCAACGCCGGCGCGAAAAGTCAGGGACGAGGCCGGTTGCGTCATTGCCTGATGCTCGCGGGCGGACTGCTTGCGTTTCAGGTTCTATCGGCATTGATCTACTCGCTGGTTGTGGGGCGATTGATCCTTTTGGTCTACGGGAACGACTTTTATGGTGCCGTTGCGTTGGCCCTTGCGCTGCTTCCGGGGCTCGTCTTTCAAGGTTGCACCATCGTGGCCGACGGATACCTTCGCGGTCGAGGCAAGGCGGCTGCGGGAATCCATGCCCGACTATTCGGTGCCGCCGTAATGTGTACCGCCGCGTTTATGCTGTATCGCATCCGCCCGGAGTTGGCCGTCCCGATTGCGGCTTCGCTGGGAAATTGTGTAAGTGCATTGTGGATTGGCGGAGCCGTCTTTATCGATGCCAAGAAGAATTCGCGCGGTGGCGGGGTTGAATTGGCGGAGGCCCCAGCACGATGAAAGTATCTCTCGTTTCCGCCGCTCGCTTGACCGACGCCCAGGTGGAGCATTGGTTGCAACTTCAGACGTCAAATGTCGAGTTACAAAGTCCCTTCTTTCATCCGGAGTACACTCGCGATGCGGCAGCCGTGTTTTGCAATGTGGAAGTAGCGATTTTGGAAGAAGACGGCGAGCCGGTCGCTTACTTCCCCTTCCAAAGGACGCCGCGCAATGTCGGCGTGCCCGTCGGTGGATCGCTTTGCGACTGTCAGGCCATTATCGCACGGCCCGGATTTACATTCGACGCGGCGCAACTCGTGCGCGACTGTCGCCTCTCGGGCTTTCGATTCACGCAGTTGCTGGCCTCGCAGCAACCGTTCCAACGCTACCATTGGCTTACGTGCGATTCGCCTTCGATGGATTTGAGCCAAGGTTTTGAAGCCTACTGCCAGAGCCGCCGCAAAAACCGCAACTCGTATATTTCTCGAGTTCAACAAAAGACGCGCAAGGCAATTCGTGAAATCGGATCGATCCGGTTTGAGGTGGACTCGACGGACCCACGGGCTTGGCCGTCGCTCCTCGACTGGAAGGCGCGACAGTACCGCCGCATTCGCACGGTCAATCACCTTGCCGGCGTCGGCGCGATCGCGTTTCTCGAACGACTACTAGCGCGGCGCGATAACGAGTTTCGCGGCGCACTTTCCGCCATGTATATGGGCGATCGACTCGTGGCGGTGCATTTGGGATTGCGCTCTCGCGGCATATTGCATACTTGGTTTCCCACGTACAACGAGGAGTTTGGAAAGCAATCTCCCGGGATGATCTACTTCATCGAGCAGGCCCGCGCGGCGGCCGATTGGGGCATTCAGCGGATCGACTTGGGAGGCGGCAACGAGAGTTTCAAATCGCGTTTGCGGTCTTGCGGAGCCTTAGTTGCGGAGGGCGCGGTGGGCCTCGGCTTGGTTGCTACGTCGCTACGCCGTTCCTGGCTCTACGCGCGCAATTGGGTTCAGTCTTCGCGATTTCACGAACCGGCCCGTGCCGCCGTTCGCGGCATGCGCGGTCTTTTCTTTTACGGGCGTCGCAATGATTCCAATGCACGATAACTGCGAATCGATCGGAGTCTGTCCGGTCTCGCCGGCACCGACTTTTCCGGTACCGATGTTCCCCGTTTCGGACTTCGCCCTGGAGACGCCGCAGCTTGGAACCTCTGCAAACATCCTGGGGATGCAAGCCGCCGGCTGGGTGGCCGTTGGTCTGAATCGCTTGCTGGGGTCGCGGGCTCACGGCAGGGCCGGAATTGTCACCTACCATCGCGTGTCGCCGCATTTCGCCAACGTCCCGGTGCCGACGCACAACGTTGCGCCGGAGCGTTTTCGCGCGCAAATCCGAGGGTTGCTCGACGGCGGCTTTACGATTTGGCCGCTGCGGAAATTGTTACTGCATCGCACCCAGGGCGCGGCGATTCCGCCTCGGACGATTGCCATCACCTTCGACGATGGATTTCAATCGGTCTATACGCACGCTTGGCCCGTATTGCGCGAGTTCAACGTCCCGGCCAGTATATTTTTAACGACCGCATACCTCAATGGCTTGGCTCCTTTTCCTTTCGACACTTGGGGCCTCGACCAGCGCGACCGGCTGCCAGGGGAAGCCTATCGTCCGCTGACAATAGATCAATGCCGCGAGATGGCCGACAGCGGCTCGATCGAACTGGGAGCGCACACCCACACGCATCGCGACATGCGCGACAATCCGGAATTATTCCGCGAGGATCTTCAAACGTCCGTCGATATCGTTCGGCGAACCTTTGCACTCGATGCCGTAGCGTTTGCGTTCCCGTACGGCGCAAAACATCGCGGCTTTGCCAGCCCGGATTTGGTGACTGCGGCAAAACTGACGGGCGTAAGCTGTGGCCTGACCACCGACTGCTCGCTGGTCGATCTCCAGACCGATCCCTTTGAGTGGGGTCGCTTCAACGCCTTTGAATGGGATACCAGTGCCACGCTCGCAGCCAAACTGGAAGGCTGGTATACGTGGGCCGCTCAACTCAAGCGGGTTTTCGTGCGACCCGATCGGACGGCAGGGTCGAAAGCAGCAAAGCGCGGAGTCTCCTCGCTTGCGTCGCCGCAGCCCAACTCTGCGCCGCCAACATCTCTGCAACGCAGCGGACTGCCGAAGTCGAATCGACTTGCCCAGGCTCACGTCGTTAGCTTGGTAAATATCCTCGCACCCTACGAGCGGCCCGTCTACCTGGAATTGGCGCGTCGCGTCGGCCGTTTGACGATACTTCTTTCATCGCCGAGGGGCCTGCACGGGATCGACACGACCGACTGGGACTCACTCGACGTGCGGGTGCAGCGAACCTGGACGTTGCGCCGTCCACAGCGACACCCGCTAGAGTTTGACGAAAAGATCGACGTCCACATACCCTGGAACACCATGAGCGAGTTGGCCGCGCTCAAGCCCGATGTGGTCATCGCCCACGAAACGGGCATCCGCAGCATGCTCAGCGCATTCTACGCTCGCCGCAGAGATCGCGTGCCGCTGGTTCTATCCGTTGGCATGACGGAACATACCGAGCGGGGACGAGGCTGGGCTCGGCATCTGCTTCGGCGATGGCTATTTCGTACCGCCGATGCCGTGGCGGTCAACGGCCCTGGCACGGGTCGCTACGTTGGCAGTTTTGGCGTGGCTCCGGATCAGATGTTCCACACGCCCTACGTCGCCCTGAAAGAATCGAAGGCCGACGTTCCCGCCACGCGCGAGCCGGCCATCGCGCATCACCTTCTCTATGTGGGCCAATTCGTCGAACGCAAGGGCCTGCTGCCGTTTATCGTCGCCTTGGGTCGTTGGGCCGCGAACCATCCAACGCGATACGTCGAGTTTTCGCTCGTTGGCTCGGGGCCGTTGGAGGATGCCATCCGCTCTGTACAGCTTCCGAAAAATTTATCGTTGCATCTACTTGGCCGCCGTAAGCCGGAAGAGATTGCCCAACTCTACGGCAGCACCGGCATATTTGTGCTGCCGACGCTTGCCGACGAATGGGGCCTGGTTGTCAACGAAGCGATGGCTTCGGGGTTACCGGTACTTGGAAGCGTCTATAGCCAAGCCGTGAACGAACTCTGCTCCGACGGTGCCGCCGGCTGGACGTTCCGCACCGACGATCCGGCTGAAGCCGAACGAGCCATCGATGCTGCCATGTCAACTCCGCCCGACAAACTGGACGTAATGCGTGCCGCCGCACGAGAACGGGTTGAACACCTAACGGCCGAGTATGTCGTCGACCAAATGGAAGCCGCACTCGAGCCCTTGTTGCGCAAATATGACCGCTAACTCCAGGCTTTGAAAAAGTAACGATGCGAATCCTACTGTGCCACAATTTCTACCAGGAGCCGGGCGGCGAAGACCAAGTCTTTGCCGACGAGGGCTGGCTGCTGGAATCGCACGGCCACGAGGTCATTCGCTATACCCGCCACAACGACGACATCGACCGCATGGGCCGATGGGAGTCCGCTCGCAAGACGATCTGGAATCGCCAAACGCGCACGGAGCTACAAACTCTAATCCGCGAGCGGCGTCCCGACGTGATGCACTGCCACAACACGTTTCCGCTGATTTCGCCATCGGCCTACGCGGCGGCCAAATCGGAAGGCGTGCCGGTCGTGCAAACTTTGCACAACTATCGCCTGTTATGTCCCTCGGCCCTGTTCCTCCGCGACGGGCATGCTTGCGAAGATTGTCTCGGCAAGCTCGTGGCATGGCCGGGAGTGCTGCATGGGTGCTACCGTAACAATCGCCCCGCAACGGCCGCGATTGCAACGATGCTGGCCGTGCATCGGGTTCGCGGCACTTGGAGCCAAGGCGTCCAACGCTTTATTGCTCTCAGCGAATTCTCGCGGCGGAAATTCGTCCAAGGCGGCTTGCCTGCCGCTCGCATCGCAACAAAAGCCAACTTCATGCGAACCGATCCGCAACCGGGCGAAGGCCGCGGCGGCTTTGCCCTCTTCGTCGGTCGTCTCGCCATCGAGAAGGGCATCGACACGCTGCTGGCGGCTTGGCGCAATCTGCCCCAAGCCCTGCCGCTGAAAATCGTCGGCGACGGCCCGTTGGCCGAGCAAGTCCGCAGCGCGGCTGCCGTGGATCCCCGCATCAGCTACCTGGGGCGACAATCTTCAAGTGAGGTTCTCTCGCTTCTCGGCGACGCAGCCTGCTTGGTATTACCTTCGGTC
>JANXOJ010000224.1 GCA_025353625.1 Planctomycetota bacterium
CGCCAACACGGCCGAGAGCTTTGCCAAGATGCCCAGATTGACCGTAATCTTGGGCAGACTTGCCATTAGGCTGGCCGTGGCCTGAAGCGACGCGGTCAACGACGCGGCCCCTTCGGCGGTTGCCGCGAATCCCAGGGATGCCATCATCGACGCGGCGACGGAGGCCGACGCGCTGGCGGAGGCCGACAGCGCGACCGAGGCATTCAACTTGGCCTCCAAGGCGGCGATCGCCCCTTCCGCAGTGAGATCGATGCCCAAGGCCAACTTGGCCGAAACGCTCAATGCGGCCAAGTTCATCAGGTTGGAGAGGTCGCCAAGGATGAGCGACAATTGTGCATCGAGGCCGATGAGCAGTCCTCCCTGTGCATTGAGAGAGTTGATGGCCACGGCAAGCTCGGCCTTCAAATCGGCAGCGGCCTTGGCCGAAAGGCTTAAGCCCAAGGATGCTTTAAGATCGGCCGAGAGGGCAGCCATGAGCGACAGATTGGCCATCAGCGATGCGGTCGCCGAGGCATCAAGATCGGCGGCCATGGAAATTGCCGGACGGCCGGCGAGACTCACGGCTGCGACCAGATCGGCGGAAATTGGCGGCAGCAACGGCCCAATGGAAGGCAGCTTGAGGACGGCACTTACCATCGCGCTGAGAGGTGATGCACAGAAGCAGGGCATGGCGAAGTCCTCGAAGTAACGGCACGTTAGCCCTAAAAACGCCGGCAGATCAGGGCGATGTTCTGTCCGCCGAATCCAAAACTGTTCGAGAGTGCCGCGTCGCAACGCGCTTCGCGTGCCGCGTTGGGGATGTAGTCGAGATCGCAGTCGGGGTCGGGGGTCTCGTAGTTGATCGTCGGCGGCAGGGCATTGTCGCGAATGGCCAGCAGGCAAATGATCAACTCGACCGCTCCGCCGGCGGCGATGAGGTGGCCCATCATGCTCTTGGTGCTGGAAATGGGGATTTTGTACGCGCGGTCGCCAAAGGTCCGCTTGATGGCGAGCGACTCGACTTTGTCGTTCACCGAGGTGCTCGTGCCGTGGGCGTTGATGTAGTGGATGTCGTCCGCGCCCAGGCCGGAGTCTTGCAGGGCCATCTGGATACAGCTAATGGCGCCGCGACCTTCGGGATGGGTATCGGTAATGCGATAGGCGTCGGCCGTCGAGCCATAGCCGACGATCTCGCCATAGATGTGCGCCCCGCGTGCTTTGGCCGCTTCAAGTTCTTCCAGGACGACCATGCCGGCCCCTTCGCCCAACACAAAGCCATCGCGATCGCGGTCGAAGGGCCGCGACGCCCGGGCCGGTTCGTCGTTGCGCGTGCTGAGGGCCGTCAAGAGGTTGAATCCCGTGACTCCGAAGGGATGGATCATCGTATGGGTGCCGCCGGCAAGCATCACATCGGCCTCGTTGCGGCGGATGATTTCGACGGCCTCGCCAATCGCCTGACTACTCGCCGCGCAGGCCGTGAGGCAATTGAAGTTTGGCCCTTGTGCGTCAAAGAGTCCGGCCAAGTGCCCGGCTGGCATGTTGGGCTCCTGTTCCAATTCGCAAATTGGGTTGAGCAGTTCCAGCCCTCGGCGCACGAAGCGGCTGATATCGAGGTTCGTGCCGCCGTTCAGGCCGGCAACCATCAGTTCCGTAAAGCGATCGAAATCCTGCTGTCCCTCGCCACTGCCGGTATAAACGCCGAAGCGCGTCGGATCGATCTTGGAATCCTTCACACCCGAGTCGGCGATTGCCTTTTTAGCGGCACCAATGGCAAAGCGAGTATGGCGCCCCTGGAATTTCCAATTGTCGGGATTCTCGCCCACGTCGGAGAGATCCCAATCCTTGACTTCGGCCGAGATTTTAGTGGGAAAGTTGGATGCGTCAAAAAGCGTCGTGTAGCCAACGCCCGATTCGCCGGCCAGCAAACGCTTCCAAACAACTTCGCGGTCGACGCCCAAGGGAGTGACCATTCCGATTCCGGTAACTACAACACGTCGTTTCATCGAACGATACCTCAGGGATCGATTCCACTGGGAAGGGCAGCTAATTGCTCGTCGCGAAATTGTTTTGCCGACGTACACATGCCGGGCGGAGGTAGCAGCGGACTGCCGTCGGCGGCGTGGCCCACGCGATAGGCCCCGAACACGCGCATCATCGACAAAAATGCCTCCGGCGAGAAGAACGTTCCGAGCCAAGGGGCATTCAAATGGGCAAAAACAATTTCGGCTTGGCATTGCAGGCGGTCGCCGATATGGCTCGTCGCGCTCACGGCCGCCCCATCGGCGTTTTCGTACTCAATGGTCGCCTTGTAGGTGAGCACGTCGCCGGGCTTTGCCTCGCAAAAGAATTGCGCCTTGGGCAACTTGGCAAGGATCACCTTTTCGGTGAACTGGTTGTGTTCGCATACCAACAGGCCGCCGGTCTGAGCCAACCCCTCGATAACCAACGAGTTGGGAAAGATCGGGGATTGGGGGAAGTGGTCGTGCAGGTAGTCTTCGGCCAGCGAAACGCACTTGACGGCCGTGGCATACCGCCCGCTCTCGAATTCCAGGAAGCGATCAATCCAGAACCAGCGCATCAATCTAGCCTATCGTCAGAATATCGGAGACTTGGTAGACGGCACGACGAGCGCAAAGGCTCAGCGAAAATACAACCGCGCAATCCGTTTTATACTTTTCGGCCCGAGTAGCATCAGCCGGCGACTTGGACCTTGCTCTCCACAAAGCGGCACATATCGGCCACGGTGAGTACGTTGGCGAAATCCTGCACAATGGGATTCTTGGCGAATTCATCCAAGTTGGCAAAGGGCATCCGCTTTTTCAGTTCGGCAACACCGGTATCGGTAACGCGGCCGTCTTTGACATATTTTGCGTCGGTCAGCACATCTTCCGGGAAGAGCTCGCCGCGAGGAATCTTAATATCGAAAGCCTTTTCCAAACGGAAAACGATATCGAGAAAGTCGATCGATTCAGCCCCCAGGTCGCCGACGAGCGTAGCCTGGGGCTTGATTTCGTCGTCATCCACGCCCAGCGCGTCCACGAGGGCCAGCTTGATCTTTTCGTAAACTTCTTCCTTTGTCGGCATTTCGCTCTATCTCCAGAAATGTGAAGGGAAACCGTAGTAAACTGGCGTTCAATATCCGCCCAGGCTCAGGCCGCCATCGACCCGCAACACCTGACCGGTCACGTAGGAAGCATCGTCGCTTGCCAGGAAAGCCACCACACTGGCGATTTCCTCCGGCTTGCCGACGCGCTTCATGGGGATGATATTCTTGATTTGCTCGCCGGCGATGCCCCGGACGACCTGGCTCATGTCGGTCTCGATCATGCCCGGCGCGATGGCGTTGACGCGCACTTTGCGCTGTGCCAATTCCTTTGCCAAGGCATGCGTCAAGCCGTTGATGCCGCCCTTGCTGGCGGCGTAATTGACTTGGCCTTTGGAAGCGAATTCCGCCGCCGTGCTGGACAGATTCACGATGCTGCCCGATCGCCGCATCATCATGGGCGTCGTCACCGCGCGGCAGTAATTGAACGTTCCCAACAGATTCGTATCGAGGACATCGCGGAATTGTTCGTCGGTCATGCTGGCCAAAAGCCCGTCTTTGACGATGCCGGCCGAGTTCACCAAAATGTCGATGTGCGGCCACTCGTTGGACAGCGCGTCGATAATCTCTTGGGCGCGCTTGGCATCGCGAACGTCGGCTTGAAGTGCGGACACCTTATGGCCCTGCCCGCAAAGCTCGGCGACGAGCGCATCGGCCGCTTCGCGGTTGGCGTTATAGAGAAACGCTACGATGGCCCCTTCGGCCGCTAGGCGAGCGACGCACGCCCGGCCAATGCCGCGGCTGCCGCCGGTCACAATTGCTGTTTTTCCTGCAAGTCGCATAACGATTCCAAGGACGATGACAAACTATAAAGCTAAACGTCAAAACTAGGCCATGGACGGCACAACCGGCGGCCCGGGCTGGTACAAGACCGAGAGCAGACTCCGCATCTCTTTTAAGATCGCTTCGTCGGCCGTTGCTTCCAGCGGACACCGATCGACCAAGTTGTAGCGCTCAAGGATTAGCCGACCGCTGACGGTCGTCCGCCCGTCCACCTTCCCCTCGGCCTTGACCTTGGTTTCGGTTTCGGTTTGCGAAAGGATTTCGACCGTCACCGTAAGTTGCTGGCCCGGCTCGACAAACTGCCCGTACTTCACATTGTTGGCCTGCTTCAAAACGATCACCGAATGGGCAAAATCTTCGCTCAAACGGATGAGCCACGCGCTGGCTTGCGTCATCGCTTCCAACATCAGCACGCCGGGCATAACCGGAAAGTTGGGGAAGTGGTCCGCCAAGTATTCTTCGGCCATCGTCAGTGACTTCATCGCAGTGATGCGAACACCGGGCTGAAAGTCGATGATTCGGTCGATGAGAACAAAACGCATGAGAAAAACCGGGATTTGCCCGGAGATCGTGCTAAAGGGTGTCGCCTTTTTGGGCTCAAAACATGTAAGTATAACGGTCGTCCCTCGGTTTTACAACCGCGGTAGGCTTTTTGGGCAATTTAGCCGAAAGGGGGGTGTCGCAAGCGGTCTTCTCGCCCCTCGTCTACCCCACCACCAGCCTAGCTCGCTGCTGAGCGACGCGAATTCTGGCGATAGTGCCGCTGGTGAACTCCAGGAAATCGGCTTCCACGCCATCGGAAAAGACGATGCCATCGTTGGGCATCAGGGATTCAACGATAAGCTCGCTTCCTTG
This sequence comes from Planctomycetota bacterium, assembly GCA_025353625.1. GTDB lineage: Bacteria > Planctomycetota > Planctomycetia > Pirellulales > Thermoguttaceae > JANXQG01. The sequence goes on from JANXOJ010000224.1 coordinate 4,721, forward strand.
TTCCAGAAAACCTGCGACCATGTCGGCCCCCGACTGCTTGCTGCGGAATGGCTCGCGGACGGCCCAGACGAGGCGGCGATCTTCCCAAGCAAGTTGCGACTGGCCGCCCGCCTCTCCGCCTGCCCAGCGCGTAAACCCTTGGGCCATATTGAACAAGGACGAAAGCCAGCCCGTCGAACCGGCACCGGTGGAGACGATCAGCCCGCTGGAAGACTGCGATTCGGACTGTTTCCCGATCCGCAGGACGTATCGGGCGGAAACGTGGCCTCGGCAGCCGACGAAGAAATCGTTGAAGGCCAGCATCCGCTGCCCGTCGTTTAGATTTACCTCAGCCAAAGTGATTTCGCGAAACTTGGCCCGGTTGTCCATGACCTGCTGAACGGCCTGCCGTGCGTGGCGAACATGGTAGGGGAGCAGAACGCCATCGATTTTCTGGGGATCGGGATTAACGGCAACGATGGGGAGCTCGCCGACGTATTTCGCCGCATTGGCGACTAGGCCGTCGCGGCCCACGACCACGACGGCGATGCATCCACGGAAGTCGAACGTTGGCAAATACTCTCGCTCCACGAACTTGACCGGGAAACCGAGGTCGAGATCCTTCTTGAGCTGGTCGAGGGAATTTTTCTGCGCCGAATCCTCCCGTTCGTACTCCATCATCGCGGGATCGCCGGCTTCGACGTCGTCGGAGAGTGCGGCTGCGGTTTTGCCGCGCGGTTTGCCTTTCTCGGCAACCGGGCTGGGCTGGCGTGCCAGTTCGTGCAGAAACGCTTGCTTCAAGCGAAATCGTGCCGCGCCGAGCGTCGACCATCGCGCAACCAGCCCTTGCAGCCGCGTCGGCTGCGAGATCACGGCGATTGTAGGCGGCAAAAACCCCATCGATCAGGGCTTTCCGTCGGACGTGAGAAGCGTGCTCAGTAGATCGGGCGAGATGTTCAGTTGCCCGATCTTCCCGGCGTTATCGGCCAAATCGCGAAACGCCATCGCCACCATCAGCTTGGGGCTGAGCGATCCGGATGAGGCGGCCATTAACGTCCGCCAATCTATATCCTTCAGCGGGGCCAACGTCGCCTGGAGAGCGTGCCCCTGGGCCTCGGCTTCCTTGATCTGATTCTCAACGCGCTGCTTCACCAGCTCGCTCCGCTGTTCTTCCACGGCGATTTCGGCCTTCATCTGCGTTTCGCGAATCTCGCGCTTCTTCGTTTCGACCGTGATTTCCGTGTTCAACTCGCTTTCCTTGATCTTCCGTTCCAGTTCCACGGCCGCGTTGCGCCGTACAAATACTGCCTCGTCGGCTTTTTGCAGCAATTGCTCGCGGGCGTCGGCCTGCAAGGCCTTCGCCATTTCCGGCGTAGCCTTGATCGACTGAATCGAAAGTGCGAGAACCTCGACGCCCAGCATGGCAACGGTTTCGCTCGTCTTCAAGCCCTCCGTCATCTCTTGCACCAGCGTGCTGGAACTTACCAGTAGGTCGCGCAGAGAATGTCGCTGGGTAAAGGAACGGGCAATAATCTGCGCGGCGTGGACTAGGCGATCGTTGAGCTTTTCGGGATCGTTGGATCGAGCGCGGCCCAACCCATCGACGCTGAAGTCCAACAACGAAGCGAGCCGCTTGGGATCGCTGACCCGATACGTCAGTTGCCCTTGGATCGTGGCCTCCTGAAAGTCGGTCGTCATTTCGTTGAACACGAAGGGCACATCGGCACTGGCGACCGGGATTTTCACCAATTCGGAACTTGGCGCGAAGTAGAAGAACGACAGCCCGACGCCCTGCCGCACGATCTTTCCGGAACTGTACTGGAGTACGTAGGTGGTGGGCGGGACTTTGATGTAACGGAAACCGAGCATGGGATTCTCCCCTCGTGCATGGCCAAATCGACTACAGACTTTCCTCTCGATTATAGCTTACTTTTCGACGACGCAATTTTCGCTCAAATCCACGGGTTCCTCCAGTCGCCCCAACTCTCCAGATAGCTTCGATACGCGGCAATCTGCTCGGCCTTTTGCTCGAGCCATACCTTTACTTCCGCAACGATCTCGCCTTCCTGTTCGATCGTCATCTGCCCGGCCATGACGCGCGTGCGGAGGAAAACGAAATAAGTATCGAGAACATCGCAACGGCAATAATCGTTGATCTCGGCCAGCTTGCCGGCGTCGAACAGGTCTTGGACCATGTGCCCTTGCACTTCCATTTTGCCCGGCTTGCCCAACAGATTGGCCGCGAGGTTCAAGCCGCCGTTGAACCGCGTGCTGCCGAAGTTGGTCAGGAACTCGCACAGGTCGAGATGGGCCGATGTGTTGTAGCGATTCCGCGAATGCTCCGAGGGTTTGGGCCCCGATTGATACCAGCTTGGCAGGCTTAGACCAAAACGGAATGCGGCCAGCTCCAGCAGCGGTATGTCGAAGCCGCGCCCATTAAAACTCACGAGCGTTGGCCGATGGTATTTCTCCCAGCCGCGCCAGAAGTTCTCCGCGATAACGTGCGGGCGAAACTGCGGTTCGTCGAGAACCACGATATCGGTCAAGCGGAAATCGGCGGTGACTTTGCCCACCGCCACGGAGACGGGGAACTGAAACGTATAGGGAACGAAGTCGCTTTCAAACTTTTCCAGCAATTCGGCCCGATAGCGGCGAAGGCCCTCGGCCGGCGCGAGCGATTCGGCCGGGTAGCGGAGCTTGGTCACGAGCGGCGCGTCGGCAACGCTTTCAATATCGAATACGAGATAGCGGATCGGCGCGGACATATTCAAGGCGGCCTTGGGGCACGGTTGGACGGATTTGTCGTAACGATTGGCCGTTCATTGTACACTTGGATGGAAGGGTATTGCCAGCCGTGGCAAGATCCAAGTAGGTTCCGCTTGCCGGGCGGAACCATTGCATGAACAATCGAGAAAAGTCACCGTATTTGCGCGGTTCAGCAGGCAATGGTCCATCAGGCGGAATCGACCTACTTTCCCCAGCTACTTTCGCAAACCCTGGCTTGTCGGCCCGATTGCGTTTAACATGGTAGGACACACAATTCGCGCCAATGGCGAGAACCCTGGATACATGCCAACCGCATTTTAACCATGAACGAACGCCGACTTCTACAACGATTCCTCCGCTACGTCAAAATCGACACCACCGCCAATAGCAACACGAAGAACTATCCGAGTTCGCCCGGCCAACTCAAGCTTGGGCGACTGCTTCTCCGCGAGCTTCATGCGATGGGCATCGACGACGCAACCCAGGACGAGCACGGCATTGTCCTGGCCACGATTCCAGCCACCGTTGCCGAGCCTGGACCGACGATCGCCTTTTGTTCGCACATGGACACGTCGCCGGAAACGACCGGCAAAGGCGTCAAGCCGCGGATACTGCGCAACTATCGCGGCGGCGATATCAGCCTTTCCGGCAATTCAGACCAGATCATCCTGGTGAGCGAAAACCCGGAGCTGGAAAGTATGCTGGGCCACACGCTCATCACCACCGACGGCACGACGCTGCTGGGTGCCGACGATAAGGCCGGGCTGTCCGTCATCATGGAAGCGGCCGAATGGCTCATGGAACATCGCGAGATCCCCCACGGCAGCCTCCGAATTTGCTTCACCTGCGATGAAGAAATCGGACGGGGAGTCGATCACGTCAAGATCGAACAGCTTGGCGCCGTCGTCTGCTATACGCTCGATGGCCACGGCTCCGACGAGATCGACGTGGAAACGTTCTCGGCGGAAACGGTCGAAGTCCGCATTCAAGGCGTCAACATTCATCCGTCGATTGCCAAAGGCCGAATGACAAACGCCTTGCGCGTGGCGGCCGATTTCATCAACCGGCTGCCGCGCGACCACTTGGCCCCCGAGACGACCGATGGCCGGGATGGCTTTATCCATCCGCTCGATATCTCCGGCGGCGTCGGCGAAGTGCAGCTCCGGTTCTTGCTTCGCGACTTTGAGACGCTCAAACTAGACGACCACGCCGACGTGCTTCAAAGGGCCGCCGATGCCACCTTACAGGAGTTCCCCGAGGCCCACATCGATACCAGCACCACGCGAAGCTATCTCAATATGGCGGAAGGTCTTTCCCGCGAGCCGCGCGCCGTGGAATACGCGGAAAAAGCCCTGGCATCGCTCGGCCGAACGGCCCGCCGCACGATCGTCCGTGGGGGCACGGATGGATCGCGATTGACGGAATTTGGGTTGCCGACACCGAATCTCTCGTGCGGTGCCCACTCGATACACTCCCCTAAAGAGTGGGCATCGTTAGAAGAAATGGTTCTAGCCGTTGAGTGGGTGGTTGCCATCGCCGAAACGTGGCATCAAGAAAATTCCGTGCAAAAGTTGTAGGGATTAGTTAGAATGTAATTACTTTTCCGCCGATTCCTACATATTGGATCAACTTTCTTCCTCCGGATATCCGACTTAAATCGAAAACGGCACCTTGGAAGGTGGACCCTTGGTTGAATTATCAATTATCGTGCCCATGACGGGCAATTTGAAACGGCTAGAAGACACACTCGTGTCGGTGCTTCAGAACCGACCTGAGAAATGCCAGGTCGTCGTTGTTTTGAATCAGCCCTACGAAGATCCGTACGAGCTCGACGGCGAGGTCGATTTCGTTCAGGCACCTTCTGGTGCTGGCTTGGTGGAATGTTTCGATTGGGGAGTGACGGCAAGCAAGGCCCCGATCGTACACATGATTGCAGCCGGCGTGGAAGCAACTGCAAATTGGACGGACGCGGCGATGTCCCACTTTGTCGAGCCCGATGTCGCCGCCGTGGCCCCCCTGATCGTCGATCGCGTCGATCGCCAGCGCGTTCTCTCGGCCGGGTTGCATTACACTTCGGCGGGTGCCATTTGCCGTATCGCATCCCGAACTGGTCGGCCGGTCGCAAGTCCATTCCGTGGACCGGACCCCTTGGCATCGTTCTATCGCAAGAGCGTTCTGGATTCGATTGAAGCCATGCCGCACATTGGGTCTGAACTTGTGGCAGCAACCGATTGTGCGCTGGCCGTGCGGCAAGCCGGCTTTCACTGTGCATTCGAGCCGGAGAGCCTGCTGACCGGTAGTCGCGATTTGCTTGGCGGCAGTAGTGCTTGGCGGGAAGGCATTGCTGCGGAACGGCTCTATCGCCGTTGGGCCAAATCGTCGGAAGCGCACGGCTCCTGGTCGGGTCACGCGGGCCTGATTGCCCTGGAATTGCTTCAGTGTCCGTTGCATCCTTCGATGATGGGCCGATTGGCCGGGCGGCTATGGGCGAATCTCGGTTTTGGCGGCGGCGATTCTCGGCACGGCATCGAGCCTTTCAGCCGCCAACGCGAGAACGTCTCCCGTCCGTCGCAATTCAACCCAGCCGATTCTCACGGCTCGCTGCCGACTCGGGCTGCCGGATAAAAAACGCAAAGAACTCGAAAGTAGAATTTGGAAAGCAGAAAAGGTGCCGGGCACGAATGGCACTGCCGCTCATCTTTCCTGCAAAAAACCTCCTACTTGCGGGGCGGGCTATTGTTTTCGCAATGCAGCGTGAGGTGGATCATTTCTGGGGCGCAGTTCATTCGCACCGGTAGTTCGCCGCTGAGGCCGCGACTGACGTTGAGGATTGTCGGTGCGGCGTAGAAGAGGCCCGACGCATACTGCACGCCGACATTGCTCGGGGCGAAGATCGGTCCTAAAAGCGGGAGGCGTATCTGACCGCCGTGCGTGTGTCCGGCGAGCATCAAGTCGGCGTCGGCCTCGCGCGCCCAGGCGAATTGATCGGGTGAATGGGCCAAGACGATCCGAAAGGGAACTTCGCTCCGCGGCGGGAACTTGCCAATATCGGCGGCCGGTTTGAACCAAGGGAGTTCATTCCCCGCTAGAAGGATCGGCTGCCCGCGAACTTCTATCACCATCGAGCGGCCGCCCACGTAAACGATGCCGAGCTCCTCGAGCATTTTTCGCACGCGCAGCGAGTCGACGCGGAGGTCGTGGTTGCCAAATATGAAATAGACTCCGTACTTGGCCTTGAGGCGTCCGAAGGTTTCCGGTATCCAATCGATGCAGTGCGTCTTGTCGACCAGGTCGCCCGTCAAGGCGACGATCTCCGGTTCCAAGGCATTGCTCATCCGCACGACTTCCTCGAAATAGGGCTTGCCGACGTGGCCGGTGAAGTGGAAGTCGCTGAGGTGAACGATGGATAGCCCGTCGAGGGCCGGCGGCAGTCGCGGCACGTTCAGGCCGCGCTCGGTGAGGTCCAACTCCAGGCTTTCGTTGCCGGGCAGATGGACCAAATAGTGATGCGGATGATCGTCGGAGGTGACCCGCGTGCGGTCGGCGACGTTCCGCGAGCGATGAAAGCGGAGCACGTCGGCAACATCTTGCAGGAAGTGGAAGCGGAACCGCTGGACCAGCGCGATCGCGGCGGCGATCCAGCAGAGGATGAGGTAGCCGTCGATTGCCAGCCAAATCGCAAAGCGCGGCATCTCGGTAGTTATCGCGTGCCAAGGCATGAAATGTTCCGGCTTTTCAGAGCCGTATATCCACAGCGCGAAGAGCGGGGGCGGCACGAGCAGAAAGAGAAAGAAAACGAGGTTCAACTTTTTAACGAGGCTATGCGGCCAGCCCGATGCGTGCGTGCGGTTGAGTACGGCTATCCAGATCGCCGCATGCCCTAGGGCAGCTAAGAGAAGCAGAAGCACCGCGCCGATCACGTAGGCGGCTCCGAATTCGGCTCGGTATGACTTCGCGCCGGAGGACTTGGCTCGTTATGGCACGGCTCTTGGATGATCCGTTCCACGGCACAGAGCAGTTGTTCCAACCGGAACGGCTTGCTCAGCAGAGCCCACGCCGGCAAACCGGCTTCACGGGCCTTGGTGATCGAATGGCCCACATCGTAGCCGTACCCCTTCATCAGTACGAGGGGCAAGGGCTGGATGATTTCCTTGAGGCGGAGCATCAGTTGATATCCGCTCACATCGGGCAATTGAATATCGGAGATGATGACGTCGTAGGGCGAATCGGCCGTGCGAACCATGCGGACGGCCTCGGCCGCGTTGTGTGCCGTCTCCACGATGCACGCATATTTGTACAATAGTTCGTTGGCGGCACTGCGGACATTCTCGTCGGCATCGACCACTAAAACTCGACGATCGCGCAAGATGGGCCGATCGTCCACCGGGGCCGCAACCGGGTGGGCAAGGCCGGGAGTTAGCGTCCGACCGACATTCTGAATAACCTGTCGGATGTCGCGCGCATTGCGAAGAATGCTTTGTAGTCGCGCGACAACTTCCGGCTCATGGCCGATGTAGCGCTCCATGACGTTGACGGCCTCGTTGAGAATCTCATTGACCGGAGAGGCCACGGCGCGATGGATGGCCTCGACATTCGCGGCAACGGAAACGGCCTTTTCGGCCACGAGCAGTTTCAACGTGTTGAGCGCGGCGGCCACGTCGCGGCTGAAAATTTCGAGGAACTGAAGGTCGCTCTCGCCGAAGGCGCGAGGCTCCGTGTTCTCGACATTGAAGGTGCCGATCACGGCGTCGTGCAACAGAAGGGGAACCGTCAGCGAGCTTTTCGCTCCTTGAATGCCGGCCAAAAAGAGCGGGTCTTCCGTCGTATCTTCACAAAGATAACTCTTGCCGGTCGAGGCGACGAATCCCGTCACGCCGTTGCCCTGGGGTAAGGCGAAGAGGTCGCGTTGCGCCGCACAGGGATCGAGTCCGACAGCCAAAAGCGGCTCCAGGCGGTTGGTATTCCGGTCGAGAAGGCGGATCTCCGCCACCTCATAGTGCAGAAGGTCTTGCGTAAAGTGAATGATGTTGCATTTAAGAAGTTCGATCCGATCTCCGACCGGCATCTCATAAACCTCTTCGGGCGTCAGGTCGGCAAGCTCCATGCCCGCCTGATGGATGGCCGCCAACTTCTGTTGTTCCTGAACTTCTCGGGAGACATCGCGAACGGTAATGATCAAATGCCGCGCCGCGCCTTCCGGCTCGCGAACCGGAGCGGCATGGACCTGGAAGAAACGGCTATCTTGGGTCTTCAGTGTCGAACTCGTTCCCTGACCGGTGGCTAACGCGGTGTGAAAGGGACAGAAGTCGGGACCGAGAATTTCCGGACCCCCCAGTGCGGCGTAGAAATTGACCCCCACGACAGATTCTAGACCGCTCCATTCGCACATCCGGCCATTGCCCCAGAGGATCGTGTTGTCGCTTTCCAGCATGGCAACACCATCGGGCATACCTTCTAAAATCTGCTCGTTTTGCATCAGTTTGCCGATTTCAAAAGCCTCGCGGAAGTAATTGGCCGTAACGAACACACCATCGAACTGCTCCCGGGTCAACATGGCCAGGGCTCGAATCGGATTTTGTACGCAAATAACGTCGTGCGTTTCGGACTGCCCGGAGAGCATCGGCAAGATACTCTCAGGCGAGTCACCTACCAGGAGAATCTTGGGCTTTCGCGACAATGTGATCGTACTCCGGCAGGGTCAAAAACCATCCCAGGCCAGCTTTGATTATACGCGCTAAAACCGGATCAAACAACCAGCACAACTGCCGCTGCGACACTATAACTCAAATCGGCCGCAATTTACCGCTATATCGACCGCGAATTGCCCAAAGCCCCCACATTCGTCGGAATTGCGACTGCAAATTAGTAAATGCTGACACGGGCGGGACGCCATGCACCGAACAACGGATCCGGAACGCTTTCCCAAGCAGAAAATATAGACGACGGAAATTCAATTTGCGACCAAAGCCACAATTACCAGTCCGCTTGCCTTGAGTCGTGCTGCCGCGACGACGATGGATGATAAATGATGTGGTGGGTGAGAGTTCCCCCACGGCGAATGGATCGTGGAGCGAAATCCATGTGGCGGTCATTTTTTCTCGGGGTTGGCGTCTACCTTATCATTGCCGGGGCGGAATGTCTCGCCGTGGACCGGGTCTATTGGCGCAATCACGAAGACCCTCCGGCGGCGATGAATCCCTTCCAAAGGTCGGCCACCCCTGCCGCGAAAGAGTTCCCGCCCGCCCCCTGGCTGCCGTGGAGCCTACTTTCGACCGGGGCGGTGGTCTGCCTCTACTCGTTCACGATCCCCAAACGTTTGGGGAAGTGATACATCGCTAGCCATCGTCGCGGAACAAGAACACGGCGGAGGCCACAACGGTCGTCCAGAGGCCCATCTTATCGCCTTCCGCCGTTTGAGCACACGCGCGGGTTTTAATGATTTTGCCCGACATGTGGTAAATCTCTTTGCGCTGATCGTAGGCCGTTTCGGGATCGAACTCGATGCCCAGCGTCGTGGCGAGCATGGTCGCGGCCATGTCTTCCACAAAGTCGCGCATCTTCTGCTCCGTCATGCCGTAGCCGTGATGCTCGCTGATATAGCCGTACTGGTGCCCGGCGGCGGGCAGAGCCAAGCCGATCGAGGCACCGACCAGCCGCGAGGGCTCGTTCGTCGATGCCTCGGCAAGGACCACGTAGGTGACCTGGCCGGGCTGAAGCTTTTTTAGGCCGGCGTTCTTGGAGATGAGCTTGCAGTGGGGCGGAAAAATGCTCGACACACGGACCAAGTTGCACATTTCTATGCCGGCATCGCGCAAGGCCAACTCAAAGCTCTGGAGCTGATTGCGGTGTTTGCCCGCACCGTGGGTAAAGAAACATTCTTTAGGGACAAGCGGCTCAATCACGCAAGGCGTCTCCGGGAACAGGGTTATCGAAAAAACTCATTGATGGATGTGCAAGACCTTCGCGGGCGGAAAGCCGTTGAACCAAGTCGAGGACGCAGCGCTATAAGCACCGATATTCTCGCTGTAGAGCAAATCGCCAATATCGAGTTCCGGAAGTTCCTCGGCCAGCGAAATGGTATCCAGGGCGTCGCAGGTGGGCCCGAACACGGCGCAGATTTGCGTCGGCCCCTTTTTGAACGCTCGGATGGGATACTTGCAGTGGTCGAAAATAATGCCGGAAAACGTGTGGTAGACGCCGTCGTCAATATAATAGCAGCGTTTTGCGTCGCGAATCGCTCGACCGATGATCTTCATCACCGCCGTACCCGCCGTGGCGACTAAGAACCGGCCCGGCTCGGCGAGAATCTCAATTTCCTTGGGAAAGAGCCGATCGAATTCGCTATTGAGAGTGCGGGCCAAGTCCTCGAAGGGCCGCACATTCTCATCGTAGGGGGCCGGGAAGCCGCCGCCGATGTCGAGCAGATTCATCTTATGGTAGCCTCGCAGATGAGCCTCATTGAAGATGCCCGAGGCCATTTGCAGTGCTTGGACGTAGTTATCGAAGTTGGTGGTCTGGCTGCCGACGTGGAAGCTTAGCCCCTCGACGACGAGCCCGGCCCCGTGGGCTTCTTCGATCAAATCGACTGCCTCGCCGGGATTCGCGCCGAACTTGGACGACAATTCCACCATTGCGCCCGTATTGGGAACGCGCAGCCGCAAGACGAGGCCCGCTTGGGGTGCGTAGCGACGTACCTTGTGGATTTCATCGACGTTGTCGAACGTCACCAGCGGCTTGTAGGGGTCCAACTCCTGAAGGGTCTTTTGGTCCTTGATGGGGTTGGCATAAATGATCTTGTCCCAGATGAAATCTTGTCGCTCTTTCTCCGAGAGCGACTTGATATTTTCGTGGACGTTGACGAACTCCGGCATGGAGGCCACGTCGAAGCTGGCACCCGCTTCGTAGAAAGTCGTAACGATGGCCGGATCCGAGTTCGCCTTGACCGCGTAGTACGCTTGCACGCGCGGCAAGCACTTCTTAAATCGCGCGTAATTCTGGCGTAATACCTCATGGTCCACAATAAACAGCGGCGTTCCATGCTTTTTGGCGAGGTCTTGCAGCATCACCCGATCGACCATTGAATCTTTGCTCCGTCCGAATAATCTAAAATGCCGGCAGCGCCACAAAAGTTTTTGCGAATCGTTCTCCGTTCCAAACGGAGCCGTGCCGGGTTTTCTTACAATAAAAAGTTTTTGAATTGCCAGGGGTCGCGCGGCGTTCGCACGCGGCGGGGGCCAAGTCCAAAAAAGTCCGTCGCATCTTTTAGCGGAGTCCAGTCCGACCGCATCGATATGTTCTCGCCCAGGTAGGGGTTCGCGCGTTCCAGGATGTATTCGTGCGGCAAATCGTCGGGAATGCAAACCCCGCGATGTGGGTTCTCAATCATCCAGCATACCGCAGCCACCACCGAACAGGCAACCTGCATCGTCGTGGCATTTTGGTGAGGCACCAACTCCCGCGACCGTTCGATCGTCAAACTGCTGCCGGTCCACCATGAATTATAAGCATGTCCCATGATTAACGCACCCAAGGTATCCGCTCCGGCGACGATTTCGTCGGTCATAATCCGCAGTTTGGGCTGTAAACGGTAATTGTAACCGCGAAACTCGTGGAGCGAAGCGATCGCCGCATCGCAAGGGCAGTAGGCATAATGGACCGTGGGCCGGTAGACCGCAACGCCATCCTCCCAGACGGTCAAGCGATCAGATATCGTGAATGCCTCGCCGTGGCGGATCACCATGCCGTGGATGGTATAGTTGGGCACCCACGAGCGGACCCAAGTATCGATCCCCATTTGGGGCAGGCAGATTTGGTTCTTAGGGCCTGTATCGTGCTGGCACGCCTGGGGCGGGAGGTACTTTTCGTGCGTTCCCCACCCCATTTCCGCCGTGGTCGTGCCCTCCTCATGGAAACCCTCAATGCTCCACGTGCTGACAAATTCGTCCACTTCTCGCGGTACGTTGGCGATTTGTGTGTCGCGCTCGCTACAGTGGATGACCTTCACGCCGATTTTCTGGGCTAAGCGGTTGTAGGTCCGCGAATCGAGAAGGTGTTGTACTTCTTCGGCATCCGCCGCCTTGAACTTACGCTCCGCTATCAGGGCTTCCGTAATATCCCGCAGCCCTTTTTTAAGCCAGTGTGAGATCAATCCCGGATTGGCACCGTGCTCCAATACGGCCGTAGGGCCGGGGTCGTGCCATTCGGCCTTCAGGCGGCGAAGATTCATGTGCCGGAAGTAAAGCGTTCGCTCCGTCGGCCGCTTCCACTCCATGCCCTCGTACGGATCCCATACCTCCACCGACGTATTGATATAGAGGACGCCGTGGTCGCGGCACCACTGCAAAAGCTCGCTACAATCGATATTCCATGCCAAATCGATTAGCAAGTCGCCCGGCGACAAATAGCGGGCCAAAATAGCGGCCAGGTTTTCCGGTGTGACGCGCTCCCGTTTGAACCGAACCCCCTGATCCGTCCACGGTTTTACCAGTTCGCCCAAATTCTCAAAATCAAGAATTGTGACGCTTTTCGGCGCAACCTCGACCTGCTGCAACAAGATTGGTAGCGTGCAGCGAGCAACCGCGCCGAAACCAAGGAACAGGACTTTTCCGCCAAATTTAAGCATCAATGTGTCAAAATAGAGAAGCAACGATTGTTGCGAAGGATTCCCAATAAGTCAAGGGTGGCAAACGTACCACCAGGACGACGGGTGCAAGTTCCACTTTGCGAATCATTGCGGGGCGGGTAAACAAAACGGGGATTCGTTTTGCTCGGTATGGTGCCGGGCCCCATTAAACCAAGTAAAAGGTGGTAGCCAGGGATGTCGATGGATCAACATTAGCACCGCAGCATAAGTAACGGTCGTACTTTCCCAATGATGAGGTTGGCGGCATTCTTTCGGCCCATTAAAGTGCAACCGCGTTCGCGGTTACCTTTGAATAGCCGTGGGAGGAGCGCAGCGCACAACACACGGTTTTAATGCGCAAGGAAATGTTAGCCGCGTTCGCGGCGATACCGCGGCAAGCAAGTTCGCCCCGCAGTGCGTAAGGCCCATAGTGCGTAACGTAAGACCGATAGGGCCGCTACGCGGCACGCGACCCACTCGCGGAACGGCTACTCACATTTGGCCGCTGACGCGGCAGCAGCAATTGAACATCATCGCAGACGATTCGATTCCCGGAGTTACTGTCCAAAAGGAACCCGCTGGACACCATCTGGAAAGACCGCCCCAATCAGGCTACCGGCCAATGCCACTACCGGACCGCCGGCTGAAATCGCACAAAGGACAACCTACACCCTTTGGCCGGGAAGCTGCCGGAAGACATGTTTCGTTTCCTTGCCCCTGTGGTAGAATGGCGGTCAAGGAAGCTCTGACGATGGAAGACCTGACCGGCCTTGGAAAAGTTGTCGAAAACCGCGTTTAGACATCATAATCGAGAGCAGCTATGCCATTTATTGTAACTCAACCTTGCGAAGGCTGTATATCGACTGCCTGTGTTGACGTCTGTCCGGCGACTTGTTTTCATCGCGGCAACGATATCTTGCTGATCGATCCCCAGGAATGTATCGATTGTGGTTTATGCGTTTACGAATGCCCCGTTGAGGCAATCTTTCCAGAGTCCGAGGTTCCCGATAAGTGGGCTTCCTATATCGATCTGAATGCTGAGGCAGCTAATTTTCCTGCAATTCAACAGAAAGAAACGCCTAAAGGTAAGTGTCTCAAAGAGTAGCGAACTAGGTATATGAATGCAAGTTAGACGCAGAAGACGGCAAACGGTTCCACGATCTATTTTCGGCCTTGCTCGGCCCTGTGAGGTGAAAACTGTGAGGCGAAAACTGGGAAGCAGAAACTGTGAGTCGCGTCCGAACCGTTCAGCAAATCCAGCGAATGAAACGCAAGAAACAACGACCACGACCGAATGATGAAGCCAGCTACCTCTGCGATGCATGTGGCGAAGAAATCGTCGTACCGGTCGACTTGTCGGCGGGCGAGAGCCAGGAGTACGTTGAAGACTGTCCAGTCTGCTGCCGACCGAATATAATCCACGCGGAAATCGACGAGGGCGGCGACGTGCGCGTTTGGGCCGAAGCGGAAAATTGAATACCGCAAGAACTTAATTTTAGATTCATCCTACCGAAGCCACCGAGCGCAAGTCATCATTCCAAAGTTCGCTAACTGGATGGATGCGTTAAAGACAAGAGGCCGGTGTCCAATCGGTTTTAATTGGCTATCGAATGGCTTTCACCCGCTTCCAATCGTATTTCGTCTTGCCGTCCTTGTCGAGCAGGAGCAGGCGGTCGTCCGTCAATTCGAGGATCGGTTCATCAACGTGGTCGCCCATCGTGTTGAGAATCATCTTGACCTGGGTTTCCGGTTCGCCGCTGATGGTCTGCTTCTTCAAACGACCATCTTGCACCGACCATTTCATATTGAACTTTAATCGCGATGCCGAGAGGGCGGCGCGCCAACCGCTCAGGTCCACGATCATCGCGCCCGTGCCGTCCTCGTTGAGCGTCATTGTCCGCTTGCCCTGATAGTCATCTTGCCATGTGCCGAGGAGCGCGCCACGGTAGCGGGCGTCGGCATCGACCGGTTCAGAATGCGCGATCTGCTGGGCGAACTTCTCCGAGGTTGATTTGTTCCAGAGGACGAGACCGACTATTCCGCCCATCCCCAGGACCGCGATCATGATCCAGAACCGCCGACGGTGACCTGGGGGCTTACTCGAATTAGACGATTTCACCATTCTCATGCACGCGCTGCCATCCACGCCCGCCGATTCAACTTTCCGCCACCGCCGTGGTTTCTCGCACGGCATGGGAGTAAGACCGCATCGAGCACCCCGTCAGTGCCCATCTCAGGGCCGCAGTCACTGCCCATTGATCGAACCTTCCCGGCAAGGTAAGATAATGGTTTCCGCCCTCGGTGGAAAGCAATGGACAGACACCCGCCTATGCCAGCAGCGTACCAAGAAATCGACGCTTTGTCATTGCGGGGATTGAACAGATTTGGTACTTTTTTTGAATGCTTCCACCCCCACGAATCGGACGGGTGAGGTTTGAAATAGGATTCACAGTAATCGACGTAACCTATTATAGCAAAACAACTTGCCAGCGTAGCTTCAATTGGCAGAGCACCGCATTCGTAATGCGGGGGTTGCGGGTTCAACTCCCGCCGCTGGCCCTTTTTCGTTTGTGCTCGTAAAATCGCGAGATTGTAAAATCACCAGCCCTTGAAACGGATATGGGTGCCGAAATGGGGCCGGGACTGAACGGCATCAAAATAGCCGTAAGTTGTTGGTAGCAAAGAAGATCATGTGCTAGCTTTGCCGGCAATAGTGGGCGCGATTCGTGAAACCCGAGCCTGTAGCAGATTCTCTACTAAACGCCTTCCTTCGAGGGCGGACGAATGGCTGGAGGAATAGTCGTTTACGGCTATCTTGATGCCGTTCAGACCCGACCCCATTTCCTCTCACGACCGGACCAATACGTTTAGGCCGGGCCGTTGTGCGTGAAGTGGTTGTCGGCCGCGTGCGCGGCGAGGTCCGAGTCGCCGAGCGAGTGGACCGCGACGGCGTCGTTGCTGTGCGACAACTACGAGACCTTCCGGTTCCGCAGCTTCTCTTGGAGTTCGCTCGCCAACGCTGCAAGTCGCGGAAGATCCCATGCGCGCAACTCCTGCTCCGAGCTAACGGGCAAGTAGAGGAGCGGCTGAAGTGCTCGGATCAACTCAATTTTGCCTTTGATTTCGCCTTTGAGCTCGCCTTGGCGTTCGCCTTCGAGCTTGCCTTTGAGCTCGCCTTGGCGTTCGCCTTCGAGGATGCCTTGGCGCATCCCTTCATCGATACCTTCCTGGCGGGCGGCGCGCATCTTCCATTGGTGGTCTCGGATTGCCTTTTCGTTTTCGTCGTACATCGCTTTGTCCTCGGTTACTTG
>JANXOJ010000275.1 GCA_025353625.1 Planctomycetota bacterium
TGCGAGCGGGCACTGAAGAAGGCGATTCTGCATCGCAAGAACGCCCTGTTTTACAAGACCTGTAACGGTGCCCATGTCGGCGACATCTACATGAGCCTGATCTACACCTGCGAGTTCTGTGGGGCCAATCCCTTCGATTACTTGACCGAGCTAGAGCGTCACGCGGGAGAATTGTCTGGGAACCCGCAGAGCTGGATGCCCTGGAACTACCGGCAAACGCTCGAACCCACCGCCTCGCTTTCCACGCCCACCCGCTGAAAATCGTCAGCGCCCCGCCCGGCGATCAAAGATTTTTCACGGCTGCCGGAAGGACACGGCACATCGCCCTTCTCCACAGCCGTATTGTAGCCCGAATCCTTGACGAACTGGCGAAACTGGCCCCGCGTGACGTGGCAGGTGCCCAGGTAGAACGGATTCGTGATCCGCACGCGATGCTGCGGGTGCTCGTCCTTGAAGACATCCGCCGTCCTGCCATCGTACTCGTTGAAGAAGGCAGCCGTGGCCTTCGCCGATTCACCGCTGCCCATCTTGAACTCGCCCGCCAGGACGAGGGTCAGCTTCATCCCGATGGAGTTCGTGACTTGGTTCGTGCCGCCGGTCGCATTCGGCTCCCCGGCGAAGCCGTAATTGCCGAGGACTGCCAGGGCGAGGACAGCCCCTGTAGAAATTTGGCGAAGCATGGGTCGTATCTCGTCAAACCAGTATGATTGCCGGAGACGAACCCGGCGCGCGATGCCAGCGGCTAAGAACTCCTCACGGGATTACAGAAAAGCCTACCGGCAGTTCTTGCTGGCGTCAATCACCGTGGAAAGCAACTCATAGCCATGCCTCGGCACGAGACCGACTCGAAAACCCCTACTTCGCGACGGCAAGCCGATGATCGTCGCGTTTTCGGCGACGACGGACCTGACGCAACGTAACGGGGTCCAACGCAGAGGGTAGAGTCGAGAGGTGGCGCGGTGGTTTAGGCTTTGGCATAATTCCGTGTCGGGGTTTCCCCGTCCGTGTCTCATGATCCACATGCCCTGCTCCTGATATCTTTTGTTTTCATTCGTGTTGAGAATGGTGAAATATTTCCTGCCCCAACGGGGCAACGCATACCAGCCCAGGGTGCAACCCAGGGAATGGGATGGAGCACGGAAATGCGTTCTGAAGGAACGCCGCCAGTTTGCCGTCGCGCTGCGGCCAAAGGATGAAATGCCAGTGATTGGGCAATCGGCGCAGATCCGCATGGGGCAGCTTTCGAGGGTCTTTTCGATGCTGCGTTCAAAGGCGTCGAAATCCCCATCCTTGCCGAAGAGGTTCATGCGGCCCACGCCGCGATGGAGCGGGCAATGCGCGAGGTTCTAGGCATGCCTCGAGGATGGCGGAATTGCGTCTCCTTGTCAACAATTAGACCTGTTCCGTTTTCTGGCTCCAGTCGTCCGTGGAGTCGTTGCCGCCGGTCTCGGCGTAGGCTTTCGTCGTGGTGTACGCTGAATGTGTCTTCAAGATCGCAATTAATTTGGGCCCAATTCGTCGGGCACGCCGACCTGGCCCTCGTAACGGCCTTTGACGACCCAGCGTTTGAGCAGTTCGCCGTACTCGTTTTGTTCGCGGATTTCCCGCTGCGTGGCGCGGGAGCGGAGCACCGAACGCCCCTCATCGTTCTGCCACTCGACGATGCGACGGACGCCGCCGTACTCGAAATTGCCCTTGTAGAGATAGCCGTGACAATCCGGATTCTTGACTTTGTGAGAGTTCTCAATGATCGCATCGAAGTCAGCGTAGTCACGGAATGCCTGCTGGCGGCGGCGGTTTTCCGGATCGGCAAAGGCCCAGGGATCATCGAAGAGTTGAAGGAAGATCGTGCCGCAGGGAAGTGTGCGAATCGAAGTGGCGTCAGGAAAGGCTAAAAGAATATCCTTCGGTATTAGCAATTGAGCTTCCGCACCAAACCACATCCGCCAGGCCGCTTGCAGCCACATCGTGCTAATTGCATCGCGACGAGCAGGATTGCGCCTAACGTCGATATCCCAACGATTTAAATCGGTGTTCCAGACCTTGGGAAGGCGTTCGCAGGGACGATTAAACGTAGAGAACTCACTGACTTGTGTCATGCCTTGCCAAAACGTGTCCTCACTATCGTGACCATAGCCAGCGCGAAACCCTGAGCTGCAGGCCAATTCATCGAGCAGTTCCAAGGAGACAGCGTCGGCCCCTACCGATTTACGGTACAAACACTGCATGCCGCGCACATTTGTTAGAGAAAGCCTGGGACCGCCCAAATAGCCGAATACTCGTTCTGCCTCGAGTTCGATATCCGTGGCGGTGTTCTGATCTGCCAGTTTTTGCAATTTTTTGCGCGAATATTTGCTTTCGCGACTATATAGCGTATTGCTACAGATCATGATCGGCGCGAGGAAGTTTGTCCGGTCAATGATCTCCAGACAATCTCGCGCCGAAAGCGTATCGGGCTCGTAGCACATTACTACCTTAAATAATCTGTTCATCAAAAAACCTCAACCTTCAACAAAACACGTTTGTCCTTAGCGAATTCTCTGAGAGCGGCTTCGACCTGTGATCTCATTGTTTCCGTTGGAACGCGAACGTCAAAAATCTTTATTTTGATGTCTTCGCCAGCCATGTTCAACCAATCGCTGGCCAACGCCTTGATATTCGACTTGAGATCCTTGATACCGTTGTTAAATGAGTTGCCCGCTGCTCGATCGAATGTCTTGAAGCTGACCATGGCGACCCCTTTTTCGAAGTCCACGGTAGGCTGACTCCCTTTGGCAAATGTTCCAATGAATTCCCAGTCCTTGTAGTCGGTTTTCGAGGCAATCCACTCAATTACCTTGCCGCGAAGTCTTCCAGGAAGCTCCCAAATTGCTTCCTTGCCGACTTCTGAAATGGCACCGCCAGGAATTAGGCGTTCGAGTTCGCCGGAAAACAG
>JANXOJ010000376.1 GCA_025353625.1 Planctomycetota bacterium
AAAAAGTCGGGGCGACTGGATTCGAACCAGCGGCCTCTTGGTCCCGAACCAAGCGCTCTACCAGGCTGAGCTACGCCCCGATGATGGTATGGAAGACCTATTCTAATCATTCTGCGTCCCCCGTCAATTGGACTAGGTGAGTTGCGAAGTCATTTTTCCCAGCCGTGTGGGGCATCTAGGCAACGCAGGGGGAGGCAACACAGGGGATATCCCGCCAGTCCACGAGATCAAGTTGCCGCTTGGGACGCGGATTTTCGGCACGGCAGAGTGGCTTGAGGGCCACAACGAATTTCTCGCCTATTCAGCTGGCGGCTCGTCGAATAGGCTCGACGGCATTGTTGTGGCCGGGAGAGATTTTTGCTGCGATTTGTGCGTCGCAGCGATTGTCGCGGCAGCTTCCGATTCTTTGTCGCGCGGCCTTACGAACCGTGGACGCTTCTTCACCTGACTTAATTCTCGCCCATCCGCCGTGGAGGGCGCGCTGGTTGCCGGATCGGCGGCACCGTCCAACGGGTCGCCTTCTTTTGTCCGATCGAGCCGCTCGTTGATCCGCTCGACGTAGTCCTTGGAGAGTTCAAAGCCAAGCCATCGCCGCCCAAGTTTCTTTGCCACGCTGAACGTCGTGCCGCTGCCGCCAAACGGATCGAGCACCACATCGCCCAGATTGGAACAACAGCGGACGATCCGCCCTAGCAGTTGCTCCGGCATCTGGCAGCCGTGGAAGCCTTCGCGCTCCTTGAAGGTGCCGGCAACGCGGGGGAAGTGCCAGGTATCATCGTCGGGCTGGAAGCCTTCCGCCATGTCTTGCGGCCGCAATATCCACGTATTGTCGGGCAGGCGGCCTTTGGGATTCGCGCGACGGTCGCCATAGACCAATTGCCGCGCCGAAGGGACGCGCACGGCCGGGTCGTCGGAATTGAAGGTGAGGTTTTTCGGATCGCAGACGAAATGAAACAGGTGCGTGTGCGAACGGCTGAATCCCTTCACGCAGTTGACGCCGAACGTGTAGTACCAGATGACCCAACTGCGACAGGTGAAGCCAAGCTCTTTCGTTGCGATAATCTTCAGCTCGGCCGCGTACTCGTCGCCAATCGCCAGCCAGAAGGTTCCGCTGGGCTTCAGCACCCGCTTCACGCCGGCCATCCAATTGCGCGTAAAGTCGAGATACTCAGAATCGTCTCGCTCGTCGTGGTAGACATCGTAATGGTAGCCGATATTAAACGGCGGGTCGGCGAAGGCCAGATCGACAGTTCCCGGGACGACCTTTTGCAGCCCTTCAATACAACTTTCGTTATAGACTTCGTTGAGTTTAACGTCCAAGGGTTTGTCTCCGATGCAGGCCCGCAGCAAAGCGATTCAAGATAGCTGAGGAAACCGATTCGATCAAGTTGCCCAAATGGGGGCTCGGAATACCCTGGTTCCCATGCTCTGCTTGGGAACGCGTTAACCAAAAAGGGAGCCTCGGGAACCCGAGATGCCGGCGGCAGGGGAGCTATCGCCGCCGACGGTTCTCAGGTTCCCGAGGCTGGGAGGTATCGGGAGGTAGGTTTTTAGTAACGGGTTTGTTAGTTGGCGACGCGAATCATCGCCAGTCGGGTGCCCTCTTCGGTTCGGACCAAGAGCCGCAGCCCTTCGCTGAGCGACTTCGCCGTAATCGCCTTCTTCAGGTCATCGACCGACTTGACGGGCAGGCGATTGGCTTCGGTGATAACCATTCCGGCGGCAAGGCCCACCATCGCCGCCGGGCTGCCGGGCTGGACCTCGGTGATGACGGCCCCGCGATCGGCCTTCACGCCGGCATGTTCGGCCGATTGCGCGGAGTAGGTTTCGGCCAAAAGGCCCAACTGCTCGAAGTTTGATCGCGCGCCGCGTTCGCTGCGGGAGGCTGCGGGACCATCGCTTGCAGCAACCGCATCGGCGGGCAACTCGCGACAGGCAATGTTATAGGTCGCCTCCTTGCCATCGCGGAGGACGAAGATCGGCTCGGCGGCACCAATGGGCGACCGCTCGACGATGTTCTGCAACTCGCGCGGGGAGTTGACGTCTTGTCCGGCGAACTTGAGGATCACGTCGCCCGGCTGCAATCCAGCTTTAGCGGCGGGCGTGTTATCGCGAACTTCGCGGACCAGCACGCCGGAATGAACCTTGAGCTTGAGTTGCTCGGCACGCTCCTGCGTGACCGGTTCGATCATTACGCCCAGGTAGGCTCGATGGACCGCACCGCTTTGCTCAAGTTGGCCGCCGACCCACTTCGCCAAGTCGATGGGAATCGCAAAGCCGACGCCTTGGTAGCCACCGGAATTGGTCGAGATGGCTGTGTTGATGCCAATGACCTCGCCATCGAGACTCACCAGCGGGCCTCCGCTATTGCCGGGATTGATGGCGGCATCGGTTTGAATGAAATCTTCGCGATCGGTAATGCCCAGTCCGCGACCCTTCGCGCTGACGATACCGGCGGTTACGGTATTTTCCAATCCAAACGGCTGGCCCAAGGCGAGAACCCAATCGCCGACTTCGACTTCGCCACTACGGCCCAATTTGGCCGACGGCAATGAGCCGTTGGCCTCAATGCGGACAATGGCCAAGTCGGTTTTGGGATCGGTCTTGATGCTTGCGGCTTTGAATTCGCGGCCGTCGCTCAGTCGAACGGTAATCTGCCCGCCGCCGGCGACAACGTGATTATTGGTAAGGATGACGCCGGACGGATCGACGATCACGCCGGAGCCGCTGCTGGCACTGCCGCGATTTGGCGCGTTGGGCGCGCCGTGAAACTTCTTAAACAATTCGCGGAAGCGCGGATCGTTGAGCAAGTCGCCGGGCGTGCCGTTGAGGCCGAAGGGCAAGTCGTCGGCTTCTTCATCGCCCGGTGTCGCCTTTCGGCCGACCGACGCTCGCAGGGTGGTTGGCAGGGAGGTAATCGTCACGACGGCAGGTGCTACCTTCATCGTCGCAGCATGGAACGCCTTGGACATCGCCTTGGCGGATTGTGTGGCCGCTTCAACGGCACGATTGTCGCCGGGCGTGCTATCGGTGCTAGCACTCGGCGCAACACCCGAAGATGGCGATGCGGCATACCAAGCGTTGGAGTTGCTTGCCCCGTTCTTCGCAAACACGGACATCGGGTTCGACCCGACCATCAGCGCGGCGGACACAATCGCCAGCGCGGCACCACCAAACCAGAAGCTTCGACTCAAACCAAAATATCTCGATTGCATTGCTATTCTCCTTTGGGATCAATACCTGTTCTCTGTATACGTTTCAATTCCGGCCCCGGTTTACTGAATTCCAAACGCACCCTTTTGCGCTCCAATAGTATGTTTCCGCGTTCAGAGCGATCCTTCCATGAAGCGATAAAATTGTTGCAACTCACGATTAGGTATGGATTTGCGAAGAAATCTTCGTTTATTTTTGTGGTGCAGGCGAGACGCCCGCACCACAAAATGCAGCGCAACGGCATTTCTGTCGTCAGGGCGGGCGTCTTGGAGGCAGATCGTCGTAACGAGAGGGGGCTTTAGGCGTCGGTATCGATGGTAGCGATGGTCTGGCCTACGCGGAGCGGTTCGTCTTCATCGACGAGCCGCTCTACTACGCGGCCATCGACCGGTGAGGGAAGATCGACCGTCGCTACGCCGGCCAGCACTTCGACGATTCGCTCGCCCGCCGTTACGCGCGCACCGCGCGGTACAAGCCAGACGCTCAACGTGATCGGTTGATCGTCCATGCCCAGTTCAGGGAGGCGAAGTTCAACGCGCGTCATGGTAAATTCGACAGCCCGGTTCTTATTTTCGTGGTGGGGCTTCGCGTCGAATGCTGGAGCATTCAAACGCTCGACACCACCCTACCCATACCCATTGCACTCTCCGGCAAAAAGCCATATCTAAGCATTCGCCATATCGCGGGCGTGGTAGCTCGACCGCACGAACGGCCCGCTGGCGACTTGCGTGAAGCCCATGCTCTTGGCCATGTCTCCCAACCGATTGAACTCCTCGACCGGCAGATAGCGGGTGACGGCCATTTGCTGGAACGATGGCTGTAAATACTGACCGAGCGTGAGCAGTCGCACGCCGGCGTCGTAAAGATCGGCGAACGTTTCCAGCAATTCTTCGTGCGTCTCGCCGATGCCGAGCATCAAGCCGGACTTGATGCGGATGGCCGGATTACGCGCGGCAATGCGGCGGAACATGGCCAACGTGAAGGGGTATTTTGATTTTGGCCCGCGAACCGATCGATAGAGGCGCGGTACGGTTTCAGTATTGTGGTTGTAAACTTCCGGCGCGGCATCAATCACCGCGTCGACGGCTGCCATGTTGCCATTGAAGTCCGATGGCAGTACTTCAACCGCCGCGTCGGTTGCCGCGCGGATCGCTTGGATCGTCTTCACGTAATGATCGGCACCGCCGTCGGGCAGGTCGTCGCGCGTGACGCACGTCACCACCACATGCTTTAAGCCCAGGCGAACCACGGCTTCGGCCAAGCGGCGCGGCTCGTCCGGATCGGGCGGCTGCGGGCGACCTTTGGGCACGCTGCAAAAACGGCACGCGCGCGTACAGGTCTCGCCCAGGATCATGAACGTGGCGGTCTTATGGGCATAGCACTCCATGCGATTGGGACACTTTGCATGTTCGCAGACGGTCTCCAACTTCAACTCGGTGATGAGCTTGGCAGTAAAATGATTCGCATTGCCCTTGGGGACATTGCGTTTCAGCCAGCGAGGCAGCGGTGGGGATTCGGGCATGGGTTGCTGGGTTCGGCAGTAAGAGACAAGCGGTTATACGGTTGGCGGTCTTTCGACAGAAGGAATTGTACGGATAAACTCAGGAAAGTGCAAAAGCCACCCCCAATCGAGGACTGTATTCTAATGGCGCGATATACTTAACAAGGGGGGATGTTGCGGTTGACGCCTGCTTGCTTTTGCACTGTCCCGGAATGCCCAACAAAATTTCCCATCAAAGGCAAAGCAGCCCGCATCGAGCCCGATCCCTCATCCGCAATTAGCGTTAATCGGCGATTAAAAGTGTTCCCGGAACGGTTTCACGGCAGCATCAAGGGCGAGTGCATCCGCCCCGGCACGCCGATGCCGTTGGAAGACGCGCAGCGGATCGTGGGGAATTACGTCGAGCATTACTATCGCGTGCGCTTGCACAATGCCATCGGCTACGTCGCGCGTGCGGATAAATTGGCGGGCCGTGGGGAGATATTCGCCGCGCGGGATCGCAAACTGACCGACTCGCGGGGAAGCCCAACGCGCCGCGTCGCGCCTTGAGGCAGTTGCCGACGGAGCCGACGCGCGATAGGATGGCGAACGACCCGACGCGGAGGATAGGGCTCCGGAAATCCCAGAGGGTCTGGGGGATTGGCACCCCAACTTCGGAAACGCGTACCCGCTTCACCCTTTTACATCACCCTAAACCGGCGATCGGCCTTCCCGTTCACGCTGAACCAAAACACGACTTCGCGTTCAGAGTGTGTATGCAATGAAGCTCACGTATGATTTATTCCGCCCGAAGATTTCTCTGGAACAGCTTGCCCTGTTCTCCGGCAACCTGGCAACTTGCGTTTCGGCCGGAATGGAAATTCCCAAAAGTCTCAATACTTGCCGGCGGTCGTCCGCAGGCCCGGAACTTCGAGAGATTCTGACGTCGGCTGCAAAGCAGACCGCGAAGGGCACGACATTATACGAGGCCCTAGAACCGCACAAGCGTTGTTTTCCGCCTTTTTTCCTGCCGGTTGTGCGTTGCGGTGAAGAAAGCGGACATTTGGACGAGGCGTTGCATTACCTCGAAAACCATTGCCGCCTTTTGATCGAACCGACCAGGATTATGCGCAACACTTGGTTCGTACCACTGTGCCTGATGCTTGGCGGCACGGCGATTTGTATCGTGACCTATTGGTTCATGGCACCGTGGGCGATGACGATTCAATATATAATTGGCTCGGTGAGGTTCTTTACCATCGTGGCCATCGGAATATGGGCAGTCATCAACGTGCCTTTTTGCCGAGCCGCAGCCGACTACGTGAGGCTACTTCTGCCGGTGATCGGGCCGGCGGAGCGAGAATTGACATTGAATCGCATCTTTCACGCCATGAACCTGCTTTACACAACCGGTGGGCGTCGAGTCGAGGAGATGATCCGCTTGGCCGCCGACTCGGCCGCAAATTTGAAACTGCGTGCCGATTTTCTTCGTGCGGCAAAGGCAATTGAATCCGGCAGCACGATTGGTGAAGCATTCTCCGCAGTCCCGAGCTTGCCTTTCCACTATGCGACCAATATCGTGGCCGGAGAGGAAGCGGGTAGACTGGAAGAGGCGTTTAATACGATCTGCCGACAAAGCAGTGAATCGGTGCTCACGCTGCTCGCGGGATTCCAGTCGGTATTTTTCCGGATCGTTACTTTGGCGGTGATTCTTTCCGTCGCCGACACGCTCTTTTCTCTAACATTCCTGAGACATTAGCAAGAATCCTCGAAGTACCTCGTGCATTACACCGCGCGCGATGATGCGGTCCAAGCTGGTATCGATGTCCTGCCCGGAGTGCAATCTCCAGATGGAATTGGCAAAACGGCTAGAGGTGGGGAATTTAAGTCAGCAACACCGAATTAGGACACTACCCAATCGGGAAGGAGAATAGCGCACCACTACAACCACGGATGCCCCGTATAGAGATGGTATCGGTCACAGCCCAAAGCGTCCGTCAGGCGGCGGACGAGGATCGCCCGTACGGTGGCCATGCGGATCACTCCGCATCGTTCGGCGGCAAGGCTGCTCATGGGCGATGGGGTTTGAATCAGCCGAAACAGGCCCAAAGCGGGCGAGACATTAAGAAACGCCCCGTGCCAGGTGACCCAATCGCGAACGCCGACGCCCATCGCCGCCAACTGGCCCGTCCGGCCCCAAACGCCGTATTTTCCTCGCTCATGCGAGATATTTTGCACCTGAACTCCCAGTTCGACCACGGTTTCGATCAACGCCGCCTGAAATCGCCGCAAAAATTCGCCCAGCAGCATCCCATGCCAGCGAAGTGGTAAAATGGGATAAATAGCCAGTTGTCCGGGGCAGTGGAGTAGGCATCCACCCCCTCGATTGGTCCAATGGACGGCGATCTGACCCGATCGAATGCGTTGACTCTCGTTGGAAACTTGCGACGGTCGCCCGCCACGGCCAACGGTGATGACCTCGGGATGTTCGCAGATGAGTACGACGACTTGACCGTCATCACGCTGGGAAACCTGTTGGACGAGCCGCTGCTGCAATTCCAAACAGCGGACGTACGGCACTTGGCCGAGCAGGAAAGTCTCGACGGCGGGCGATTTCGATTCGGCAGATAGCGATTGGTGAGGCATGGGCGAAAGGAAATAAACGTAATACAATACTTCGTACCGCGTAGATCAGGTACGGGACATGTTGGCCCCGAATTATCCACGAATCGAGCAATCGCGGAAGATCACTCCTGTTATTTGAGACCCCACCTTCTGGCCACTATGGCAAAATCGGGCAAGAAAAAATCGGCGGATAATCCCAACGAACGGGTGATCTGCGAAAACCGCAAAGCCAAGCACGATTACACGGTGCTCGACGCCCTGGAGTGCGGTCTCATGCTGGTGGGCAGCGAAGTGAAGAGCCTTCGCGACGGGCGAATTTCGCTCGACGAATCGTACGGCCGCGTCAAAGGCAAAGAGGTTTGGCTCATCGGCTGCGACATTCCGGTTTATTTCGACGCCAACCGATTCAATCACAACCCCAAGCGGCCGCGCAAGTTACTGATCCATCGCCGCGAAATCAAGAACTTTGCCGAACGCGCCCTGGAAAAGGGGCTAACGCTCGTTCCGCTCAAGCTTTATTTCAAAGAAGGCAAGGCGAAATTGCTCCTGGGCCTCTGCAAGGGTAAGGCCAAGCACGATAAGCGGCAAGCAATGAAAACGGCCGAGGCAAAACGGGATATTGCAAGACAAATGTTACGACGGCGGTGATGTTTCCCGCGAACCAAACCGGCACCGTATGCGTAAAAGTAGCGGGTAGCTGGCGACTTCATCGACGGACTCGGAAAACCGTCCTACAATGCGATCGATTCCATGTTGATACTCAAAGAAGTCCTAAAATCGTTCACCGAGCCCGATGGCTCGCCGCTGCCGATCCTCGACGTGCCGGAGTTCCACGTCGCGCCGAGCGAGCAGATGGTGCTGGTCGGCCAGAGCGGTTGCGGCAAGACGACGCTCTTACACATTATATCCGGCATCTCGCGGCCCGACAGCGGTAAGGTTCGCGTCAACGACTGGGACATCACGCTCATGACGGAGCCGGAGTGCGACCGCTTCCGCGCGGAACATATCGGCTACGTCTTTCAGACTTTCAATCTGCTACGCGGTTTTTCGGCCTTGGAGAATGTGATGCTTTCGATGCGCTTCACCGGGCGGAAGGTCGACAAGCAGCGTGCCCGTCACTTGCTCGAACGGGTTGGCCTGGGCCATCGCACGGCGCACAAGCCGACGCAGCTTTCCGTGGGCGAGCAGCAGCGAGTGGCGGTTGCAAGGGCGCTAGCCAATCGACCCAAACTACTGTTGGCCGACGAGCCGACGGCCAACGTGGACGCCGGCCACCAGCAGCAGATACTCGACCTCCTCCGCGAGACGTGCCGCGAGGAAAAGGTCTCTCTGGTCCTCGTTACCCATTCCGCCGAAGTCGCCGGTCAATTCGACCGCGTCGAACGCCTAGAAGAATTCAACCGTGTAGGCCGCAAGAATCCGCCCACCGCCCACTGACCACCAACACTTCCACCCTTATGTCTCTTTGGAAAATCGCTTGGCGCAGCATTCAACAGCGTTCGCTGGCATCGCTTCTGACGGCCATCTCGATGGCCCTCGGCGTGATGCTGGTGGTCGCCGTGCTGGTATTTTATGTCGTCGTCGATAAAGCCTTCCATCGTGGCGGTGAGGGT
>JANXOJ010000195.1 GCA_025353625.1 Planctomycetota bacterium
GCCGCGACGACAAAGCTTGCCGAGGTGATCTGCGAGCCGCTGCCAAAAGTTGTAGTGCCGCTGGAAACGGTCGTCGTTCCGCTCACGGTTAAGTTGCTTGCTGCCGCGATGGTGCTATTGCCGCTCAGCGTGAGCGAATGACCAATTGAACCGCTGCCGCCGATGGAGGCTGAGTTCACGGCAATCGAACTATTTACGAGCGTACCGTTGACGATAAGCGTGCTGCCGTTCGAGACGTTCGTTGCACCGTTGTAGTCGTAGGTCGGGCCGCTGCCCAACGTTGCGGTGCCGCCGCCGTTGACGACTACCGTGGTCGCAGCGGAGATCGACCCTGCGCCGGAGATTGTGTAATTCGCCGTCGAGTTCGCGAATGTGATGGAATTCGGCGAAACGGATGCGTTTAATGAAACGACGGAATGGGCCGCTCCCGCCGAGTTGTCGTTAAAAATAACCTGGTTCACCGCGCCGGCCGGCTCGTGGTACGCGATGGGTGTACCGGTGCCATCGCCGTTTGCCGACCAGTTGGCGACGTTGTCCAAATCCCAGGTTGTGCCGTTGCCGCTTCCGGTCCAATAGCTAACGATCGTATTGTCGGCGACGCGGAGAAGAATGTGGCCGGGAGCAGTTGTGGTATCGAGGGTGAACTTGACCCCGGCGGTTGGCGACGGCGGTACGATCGATCCGCTGCCGAGCTTGCTTCCGGTAAAATCCAAAATATCGTAGACCGCGCCAACGGTCCAGGTGCCGCTTTGACTGGCGGCAATTCGCACAACCGCGCCGTTGGTCAGCGTGAGGTTGCCGTTAACTTGAATCTTGTCGCTGACGCCGGCAGCACCGAAGTCCAGATTGAGAATCGAACCGTCGTTTAGTTTCAGCCCTGCCGCACTGCTATTGTTGAGCGTGAACTGCGATATGCCGCCGGCGACCGTATGCGGCTGGAGGCTGCCGCTGACCGTTATTGAACTGCCGCCATTGCCGACAACCCCAGCACCCCCAAGCGTGGCACCGCTCATTACGGTGATATTGCCCGATCCGGTGGCCGAGCCGCTTGCGTTGGTTGCCAGCAGCAAACCACGAATGACGACGGTGCCTCCGCTATACATTTCCGCAGTGGAAAGCGTTAAAGTCCCCGTGCCCGATTGAACGAGCGATCCGCTGCCGCTCATGGCATTTGCGACGATGATATTATCGGATCGATTGAAGGCCAGGACTCCATTGTTTAAAATTGCGCCGCTTCCAAGTGAGCCGGCTGCATGTGCGTTTCCGATTTGGAGCGTCCCGCCGGCGATCGTCGTTGTTCCGCTTATCGAGTTCGTTCCCGTCAGCGTCAACGTGCCGGTGCCCGATTTTACAAAGTTCTTGGCGATTTGTGCACCGGCAACGTCGTTTGCATAGATAAATGAATTGGCCCCCGCCACGTCGAGACCGAGGTTCGATCCCGAGGTGAAGGCGGGGGAAGCGAGCAACGACGCGATGCTGGCTGCATCCCAGCCGCTAGTGCCGGCTTGGACCGCTAGGGTGCCGCTGCTAAAAACCATCACCGATCCTGAAACGGCATAGCTCGGCAGCGAGGCCGGTTGCGTCACGAGCAGCGTGCCTGCGGAAACGGTGGTGCCGGCGTTGAAGCTGTTATTGCCGGAGAGGGTCAAAGTGCCGCTTTGCACGGCGAGCAATCCCGGCCCCACGAGGTTTCCGGCAAACGTACTGCTGGTGTCGCTGACGTAGTACAATCCGCCCGTTCGCCCCAGTGAGAAACCATCGGTCTTGAACGCGACCGTGCCGGCACCGGCCAATTGGCCGTGGTCTTCAAGGTAGAGGTAGTGCATCGACGTCGAGCCGTCGATTCGCACTACGCCGGAAGCCGAATCGATATCCCCCACATCGCCGCTATTGCCGGAAAACACAAGATTTCCGGTGCCAAACATCATGGTCAGGCTCGGCCACCACAGAAAGCCGGGCGCACCGTCAAATTCGAGACCGAACTTCTCGG
>JANXOJ010000400.1 GCA_025353625.1 Planctomycetota bacterium
TGCACCATCCCCGGTCTGGTTGCCAAGCAATACGACTATTGGGCCTTGGGGCACGTTCACGGGTTTGAAGTCCTGCATCGCGAACCGGAAATTGTCTTCCCCGGAAACATCCAAGGGCGGCACATCCAGGAGAATGGTCCGAAGGGCTGCATGTTGGTCCACGTTGATGCCCAGCATAAGCTGACGCTGGAGCAACGGACGCTCGACGTCTTTCGTTGGGAACGCTGTTGGGTCGATGCCACCGGCGCGGCAACGAAGGACGACCTGCTCGAAAGATTCCGCCAATCGCTCGCTCAACGAATCGCTGCAAGCGATGGGCAGTCGCTCGCCGTCCGGGTTGAGACCAGCGGGTCGTGCCAAGCGCACCGAGAAATCGCCGGTCGACCGCAAAGCTGGATTGAGGAAATTCGCGCCACGGCCCTGGATGTGGGCAACGGCCGCGTCTGGGTTGAAAAAGTCCAGACGAAGACTTCACTTCCGGTGAACCTCGATGAAGCGTTGGCTTCGGATGGGCCGGTTGGCGAGTTATCGCGGCTGATCGACGAGCTTCGCGGCGATCCCCAGGCCGTGGCTCGATTGTTGGCGGACGATCTCGACGAATTGCATAAGAAACTGCCGACCGAATTGACCGAGAATACCGAAGTCATCGACGTGAGCAAACCGGCCGCGACGGGCGAAATCCTCGATCAAGTTCGGCAGATGCTTCTCGGCCAGCTCATAGCGCGGGAGGGGGCAAATTGAAGATACTTCAACTCGATCTCCGTGCTTTCGGCCCCTTTACGAACCGGTTGCTCGATCTTTCGGCCGGCCGCGAGGGCTTACACCTGATTTACGGCGCGAACGAAGCGGGCAAGACATCGTCGTTGAGGGCCTTGCGGCAGTTGCTCTACGGAATTCCGGCCAGTTCGTCGGACGATTTTGTGCATAAAAAAAGTGATTTGCGCATCGGTGCAACCCTGGTCCGTCGCGATGGAAGCAAACTGGAGTTCGTTCGCCGCAAGGGCAACAAAGGAACGCTGTTGGCCGCGGATGAGAAGGCAACGCTCGATGATTCG
Source organism: Planctomycetota bacterium (assembly GCA_025353625.1). Lineage (GTDB taxonomy): Bacteria > Planctomycetota > Planctomycetia > Pirellulales > Thermoguttaceae > JANXQG01. Next base: position 1,056 of record JANXOJ010000400.1, read on the forward strand.
GCACTGCATCGTTTCTTGGGCAGTTGCGACCAGCCCCAATTCGAGACAATGTTTGGCATCGACCACACCGCCTTAGTCGCCGGTGGGAAGGAGATCGTTTGCGGAAAGGGCGATATCGGCCACGTTCTCTTCGCGGCCGGAGCGGGAATTGCAGACCTGCGGACGATCCGCACCGATTTAGAGAAGCAGGCCGAAGCCCTGTTCAGCCCTCGGGGGAAAAATCCCGCACTCAATCTATCGCTTTCCGCATTGAAGGAAGCCAAACAGAAAATACGCGACAGCCAACTTCCCAGCAGCGAGTGGAAAAAGCATCAGGAGGCGGTCCAAGATACGGCTGCCCAACTAGCCAAAGCCGAGGAACAATTCGTCGAGGCCTCGCGACAAAAGGCACGTTTAGATCGGCTGGGCGGCGCGCTTCCGCCCATCGGCCGATTGAAACAGATCGACGAACAGTTGGCCGCCCTTGGCAACGTGCCGCAGCTTGCCGATGATTTCACGGAAATTCGCCGCCAAGCTCTTTCGCAGTTGGAAGCGGCGCGACTTGCTGAAACGGATGCCTCATCCGAACTTGTCCGGCTCGACGAACTGCTCGCTCGCACGACCGTGCCCGAGGACTTGCTCGCCCGCGCCGCTGAAATCGAAAAGGCATCGCGCGACTTGAGCGTTCATCGCAAGGCTCAATCCGATCTTCCCGGCTTGAGTGCCCAGCGCGATCTCCACGAAAAGGAGGCCGCGACTTTGCTTCGCGAGTTGCAGCCCGATCTGCCGCTGGCAGATGTTGAGAAGTTGAAGCTGGCACGTCGGCAGGTGGTCGATATCCAAAACTTGGGTAATCGGCAAAAGGCCCTGGAGGAAGCAATCCGGCAGTCGAGTCGCGACATCGCGCAATCTCAACGGCGACACGGCGATATTGCCGACCAACTGGCCAAGTTGCCTCCGCCGCGCGATCCGGCCGTTTTGGCGGATGCCTTGCGACAAGCCCGCAGCCAGGGCAGCTTGGCACAACAGGCGGAGTCGCTTCGTGCCGAGCTTCATGCCTTGCGGCAACAGGCTCAGATTGATCTCCGCAAATTGGGCCTCTGGACCGGAACGCTCGACGGATTGGAAACGCTCGCGGTCCCTTCCTCGGAAACCATTGCTCGATTCGAGCGTGAATTGTCCGAGGGTCGCGGTACGGTGCAACGACTTCAGAACGACCGAGACAAATCGAAGGCAGAAATCGCCAAGATCGCACAACTACTCGACAAGTTGCGGCTGGAGGGCGACGTGCCGGCGGAAGAGAACCTGACCCAAGCTCGACTTTCGCGCGAGCAGGGCTGGCAATTGGTGCTGGGCGATTGGCAAAACAAGCCGACCGCTGCGGAAGCCCTGAAAAACTTCCTCGCATCCGTCGAAGCGAACGACTTGGCCACCGCCTACGAGCGATCGGTTCGCAAGGCCGACGACATGGCCGATAGGCTGCGGCGCGAGGCCAATCGCGTCGCCACTCGGGCGACCCTGGAAACCCAACATCAGTCGATCCAACAGAGGGTCGAGGAACTTTCCGGCCAACTTGACGCCGCCCTGGTGCGGCTAAACCAGGCCGACGTCGCGTGGCAGCAACCTTGGCAGCCCCTCGGAATCGAGCCGTTGCCGCCGCGCGAAATGCAGGCATGGAGTCAGCGGCAACAAGCGCTCGTGCAAAAAGCAGAGGCCATTCGACAGCGAACTGCGGCATTCGATCAACTCGATGTGCGCATTGCCGCGCATTGCCGGAAGCTTCAGGCATCTCTCGCGGAGTTGGGCGGCGATGCAGGGAACCCAACGGCGGAGCCGGTTCTGCCATCGCAAGACGGCGGAAGTGAATCCGGATGGGCCATCGACATGCTGCTCACTTGCGGCGACGCAATCGTCGAAACGATGAACGCCACCGAAGACGCCCGACGGCAGTTCGACCGCGAGGCCCTGCAACTTGCACAATCGCTCGCGGACGCCCGCACGAAGGCCCAGCAGGCCGAAGACGAAATGGCCGCTTGGAAGTTATCTTGGGCGACGGCAATTGAACCGCTGCGGCTTTCGGCGGGTAGCACGCCGGAGGCCGTGAACGAGGTCATCGAGCAAACCAACGAGCTATTCTCTCGCCTCAAGGACTCCGTCGGCTTCAACGTTCGCATGGAAGGCATTCAGCGCGATGCACAAAGCTTTCGACAGGATTCCGAGCGATTACTTCAGGCTGTCGGTGAGCGGCTGCCTGCCACCGGCGAACGCTTTGAAGATGACCTGGAAAAGCTCTTTGTCCGCTTGCGGCAAGCCTTGGCCGATCAGAAGAATCACGCGCTCTTGAAATCGCAACGCACGCAGCACGACGAGAAGCGGCGGCAGGCCCAAGCGGCTGGTGGTGCGGCGCAAACGAAGCTCGATGTCCTGTGCAAAGAGGCCGGTTGCGCAAACCCCGACGACCTGCCCGGCATCGAACGAGCTTCGGCCGAGGCCGCAACACTTCGCAAGCAGCGGCAGATCTGTTGCGCTGAGCTTTTGCAGCGCGCGGCGGGGGCGACCATCGACGATCTCATCGAGGAAGCCGCAACGATTTCGTCCGATAGTCTGCCGGGGGAATTGCAGCAGATCGACGCCACGCTTGCCGACCTCGAGCATCGTCGCAGCAATCTGAACCAGAAACTGGGCAGCGAGAAGACGATTCTGTCCGGCATGCAAGCCACAGCCGTCGCGGCCGATGCCGCCGAAGAGGTACAAGACATCCTCGCACGCCTGGAGCCGGACGTACGGCAATACCTGCGGCTCCGCTTGGCGTCCGCCGTTCTCAAGGAAGGCATCGAGCGTTACCGCAAGAAAAACGAAGGCCCCGTACTCGCGCGAGCGAGCGAGCTTTTCGCTCGGCTGACGCTCGGTTCGTTCGACGGCCTACGGATCGATTTCGACGATGGTGGCGAGCAGGTCTTGGCAGGCATCCGCCCCGGCGGTGCAATAATCGTCCCCACGGCAATGAGCGACGGGGCCGCCGATCAGCTTTATCTTGCGTTGCGCCTAGCCAGCTTGGAAACGTGGCTGGAACGGAACGAGCCGATACCGTTTATCGTCGATGATATTCTCGTAAGCTTCGACAACCGCCGAGCAACGGCCACGTTAGAGGTCTTGGCCGAACTCTCGCGGCGGACGCAAGTACTCTTCTTTGCCCACCACGAGCATCTCGTCGATTTGGCAACGCAGTGCATTGCGAGCGATGCTTTGTTCGTGCATAAGTTATGAAGTAGTCGGCGTTGTGGGTTTGGGTAGGGTGGCGTCGAGGAAGAAAGCCCCACCGCGCTTTGCCCAAGATATCCTTGCGTTACATTCATAAAGCAGGATGCCCGCGACGCGTGAACCAAATTAGGATCACAGCATCTTTTCCAGCAATTGCGTCAGTTCCGCGTCCGTCACATCGCGCGGATTGCCGCTCATGCTCGCTCCCCGCGAACTTTTAACGAGCGCCGGAATCTGGTCGTGGCGGACGCCGAGGTCGGCCAGACGCTTGGGGACGCCTACTCGTTGGCAAAGCGATTCAATATGCTCGATGAATCTATCGACGGCCGCTTTATCGTCGATCGTCGTGCGAACATCGATCACCTGTCGGGCCAACGTGGCCAGTTCCGCCTGTCGGACGTCGCGGTTGATTCGCAACGCGGCCGGCAGCATCACGGCACAGGCCATGCCGTGCGGTGCGCGGCAATGGATTCCCAATGCGGGCGCAACGCCATGCGCCAGGCCAAGCCCCGAGTTCGCCAGCGCAATGCCGGATAGCAACGCCGCGTGCGACATCCGTTCGCGGGCCGTGCGCGAGCGGCCGTTTTCCACCGCCTCAACAATCGCGGGCAGGGCAAGCCGCAACCCTTGGACGCACAACGCTTGCGGAATCGGCTGGGCCTTGCGTGAAATATAGCTTTCGATGAGTTGCGTGATGGCATCCATTCCGCTGGCCGCGGTCACATTGGCAGGCACCGTGACCGTCAATTCGGGATCGATCAAGGCTATGCGCGGCAAGATGCGGTCGTCGCGCAGGCTCTTCTTAAACGGCGGGTCGTAAGAACTGATAACCGCGTTCCGCGTCGCCTCGGCACCCGTCCCCGCCGTCGTCGGCATCGCCAGCACCGGCAGCGGCGATTCAACAATCTTTAGTCCGCGTCCAACGTTCTCCAAATAGTCGGCGACCGTTGGGCTTTGTCGATTCGTGGCAATCGCGGCCGCCGCCTTCGCTAGGTCAATCGCCGCGCCGCCCCCAATCGCCAGCAGGAAGCACCCCCGCGAGTCTCCGTACCTTTGGATTTCCAAGGCCACCCGGTCCACGTCTTGCACCTCCGGTTCGTGCAGAATGGTTTCGACGAGCGATGAATCGATGTCGCTTGCCGAGAGTAGCTCGCGAACCTCGCCCAAAACATCGGCAGCCACGGCGGGCGGCAAACCAGAAAGTATCATCGCCCGGCGACCGAGCGTTCGGCCCAACGTTCCCACCTCGCGGCGGCGTCCCCAGCCGAAGACGAGTTTTGGCGGGGAAACGAAGTCGTACGATAGAGTGTCGGTCATGTTGCCAAGTTCCGTGGGATCGGTTAAATCGCCCCCATTATAGTGAATGTGGGGATACCGTGGCACCGCTTGCCTCGACGAGCCTCATGGCGGTAGAATGCAGGCAACTTGGAGGCCGCAATGGCTCGCAACCCAATCCTCGACGAAATCCGGCAACTCGATCCGCAGGCGGACGACCAGCGGATCGTTTATCTTTCCACCCGCTTCGAGTTTCCTTTCGATACGACGCGGTCGCTGGAGTTCGCACTCTTTCGCACTTTTGCGGTCCCCAGCATTTCGGCCCTGCTCGATCGGACGGGCGAGTTTGGCAAGCGACCGCAAAAACGCTACGACGACACCGATATCATCGTCAGCGAATTGATGGAGCACGGTTACGATAGCGACAACGGCCAACGGGCTATCGCACGCATGAACCTGCTGCATGGCCGCTTTGATATCCCCAACGAAGATTTCCTCTACGTTCTTTCGACGTTTATTTTTGAACCAATCCGCTGGAATGCGAGGTTCGGCTGGCGTTTGCAGTGCGAGCAAGAACGGCTTGCCTATTTCTACTTCTGGCGGCAGATCGGCCTGCGGATGCACATCCAAGATATCCCCGAACAGTATGAATCCCTGGAAGAGTTCAACCGCGAATACGAACAACGTTGCTATCGCTTTACGGAAGCCAATCGGCGCGTGGGGACCGCCACGCGGGAACTGTTCGCCGGCTGGGCACCGCGATGCATGGCCCCGGTCGTCCGCTCGGCAATTCACGGCTTGTTGGATGATCCGCTGCGAGAAGCGTTCGGTTTTCCGCCACCCTCGCCGTTCATGCGCTGGCTGGTGCCCACCGCGTTGCGTGCGCGCGGGCGATTGATGCGATGGCTGCCGACGCGGCGGCGTCCCGTGTTGCGAACTCAAATGCAGCGGGCGATTTACCCGGACGGTTACACGATTGAGAAGTTGGGACCACCCACGGCACCCGAGAACAGCTGATTGGTTCGCTCGCATTACGCGTGCCGGGTAGGGTGGCGTCGAGCGTCCGAATACAAGGGCATCCAAACGCTCGACGCCACCCAATTTGGCAACTGTAAAGAAGATTATTTAGCAGAAATTTAACTTTTGGGCGAAAATCAACATTACCTTTTCGCGCCGACCCGTGTATACTTCCCGTAGCTTTATGGTTGCCTCACCCGTCCAAAAGAAAGAGCGTTCATCGATGAAAGTCTTTACGTCCACCTTTGCATTCCTTGCTCTGGCTGCCGCTATCGGGCAGGCTGAGCCGTTAAATTTGACGACCGTCGCCGCAGACGCCAAGTGGGTCGTCCACGTCGATGTCGATGCCGTGCGGGCATCGCACGTTGTGCAGAAGGCATTTGAAACCTGTCCGATATTGAAGAGCGAGTCGCCCAAGCACTTCGACAAGCTTCGCGATCAAATTGGCATGGACCTCCGCAAGGACTTGCACGGCGTCACCTTCTACGGCTCCGATACCGACAAGACGCACGGCGTAATGATCGTCTTTGGAGAGGTCGATAAGAAGCTGCTTTTGGAGAAGGCCAAGAAGGCCACCGACCACAAGACCACGAAGCACGGCGGCACGACGATCCATTCTTGGACGCAGAAGTGCGGCGGCAAGACGCACCCGGCCGCGGGAGCGTTCTATAAGGATAGTGCCGTTGTGTTTGCAGCCGACGCCGACGCGGTTGGTAAAGCCCTCGATATCCTCAATGGCAAGAGCGACGGTATCACCGATCCCAAGTCGCCGCTAGGTGGCCGCGTTGCTCCGGGGACGATCTTGCTGGCAAAGGCGTCTGCGATCGATGCAAAGACCCGCTGCCCAGTATTGAAGCAGGCCGAGTCGTTCCGCATTGCCCTGGGCGAGAACGACGGCAAGTCGTTCTATCGCGCTAGACTGGTGATGAAATCGGCGGAAGCGGCCGAACAGATCAAGACGATCAACGACGGCTTCAAGGCGATGGCCTCGCTTCGCTTTAGCGGCGAAGCCGATGTGATGAAACTCATCGACGGGGTCAAGACCACGGTTACGGATAGCACGATCCGCATTCGCTGGGATGCCTCCGCGGATGACGTTTGGACCGTCGCCGAAAGGCTAGGCAAGAAAGCCGAGGAACGGATGAAGAAGGCCGGTGCCCATCCGCCGGCCCCTGGAGCAACCAAGACGAGTGCTTGCCCCGTCGGCTGTCAGTGCCCGATTTGCAAGGCCAAGGAAAAGACGAACTGCGACTGTACCAAATGCAAAGACTGCGCCAAGTGCAAGGCAGGCGAGCCGTGCGATTGCCCGGATTGCAAAAATTGCAAGGGCAAATAGCATACCCATCTCGTTCCACGAAACGGGGTTGCGCGATTTTCACTTTGAATTTCGCACACTCCGTGTGGCGTCGCTCCGCACGCCGAGTGTGCGGGGTGCGTTTCTCGTGGAGCGAGATCAATTCGCAGCATCGAGTTCGGCAAGCACGTAAGGGCCCTTGGGGATCACGGCGATCGTGGTCCCAGGGCCGTGCTGTTGGATGGCTTCAGCGATGGCCTGTTCCACGCTTGCGGCCGGATCGACATACAGCCGCCGCAAGACATCCGGCGGAAGCCCTTGGCTGACGAATCGAATCCGCCCGTGGCGATAGGCGCGGACGAATTCTTCAAGCTGCCATTGATCGAGCGAAAAATAGCTGCCGTCGAGAATCCGTTCCATGAAGAGATCGAGCGAAGCGTGTTCTTCGTAGAGACTTTGGAATTCGCGGCTGCCGATGCCTTCGCTCAACTCGGCCGCGATGATGATGGTCCCGCAGGGCTTCAAGATTGGCAGCGCGGCGACCATCCCTTTGATCGACTGATAAAATGTCGTATCCAGCGGATATCCAGCGGAGCTCGTTACCACAACGTCGACCGGTTCGGGCACGGTATCGGTCATCACGCGGCGGGCGAAGGCGGCGCCCTCATGAAATGCCGCCAGCATGTCGCCGGCTACGACGGAAAGCAGTTCGCGGCGGTCGTTAATTACCACGTTCACGATAAAGTCGCAGCCCGCCATCTGGGCGATCAACGTGTTTTCCTCGTGGACCGGGTTCCCCTGTAGGCAGCCGGCGCGAGCGTTGGGATGCTCTAAAAACGCCGGGCCGTGCCAGACTTTGATCGTATCGAGGGCGGCCAGCCCTGGGCAAACGAGCTTTCGCCCGCCGGAATAGCCGGCCATGAAGTGCGGCTCGATCAAGCCGGTGGTGATCTTCAAGTCGGCATTAACGTAGCGAGAATCGATCCAGGCGGGCACGCCGCGCGGCGAGGTGCCCAGGAACGTGTGACCGGCGAGATCGCGACCATCGTGATCGGCGATGCGATACTTCTCGGCAATCGCCGGGCCAACCATCTCAACGATCTCATCGCGCGTGCTGGGGCGATGCAGGCCGGTGGCGATAAGAATCAGTATTTCATCTCGAGGAATGCGGCTATTTTCCAACGTGGCTAACAGCGGTTCCAGGAGGATTTGGTTGGGGACCGGCCGCGTGATGTCGCAGATCGCAATGCAAGCACTCCGCTTTCCAAGAGCGAGTGCAGCCAATGAAGGTGTGCCGATCGGCCGATCGAGCGCATCGCGAACGGCGGCAACCGCATCGGGTAGCGGCTCGACCGGCCGATAGTCGAGGCATTTGACAACGTTCAGATCGGGCAACTCTACGCGGAGCCCCGTGCGGCCATATTCGAGCTTTACGTACACGCTATTTTTCTGCCTCGTGGGGCGACCACCATTCCGACGCCGTTTGCAACACGTAGTAGAAGATTGGTGTGAGGAATAATCCGAAGAAGGTTACGCCCAACATGCCGCTAAAGACCGACGTGCCTAGCGTCTGACGTATTTCGGCACCGGCACCACTGGCAAGCATGAGCGGAACGACGCCCAAAATGAACGCAAACAATGTCATGATAATGGGCCGCAAACGCAATTTAGACGCTTCCACCACGGCATCGTATGGCTTAGCACCTTGCTCGCGAAGTTGTTTGGCAAATTCAATGATAAGCACCGCATT
>JANXOJ010000425.1 GCA_025353625.1 Planctomycetota bacterium
GGTCGCCGTCGTGCTCCGGCCAGACTACGAAGTGCCAATGATTGGACACAGGCAGTAGGCGCAGATTCGCATCGGGCCGGTGCGCAGCGTCTCCGCGACGACTCTCTCGAAGGCCAGAAAGTCCCGATCCTTGTCGAAAAGCGTCCTGCGGCCGACGCCGCGATTGAGAACATGATAGACCATGCCGCCGGGGGCATGCCGCAATGCTCGTGACATACATCACGTTTACCCAATCTACCTAAACTTGTCAAATTCGGTGGCTGTCACCTTTAATTCTTTAACTCTTCATTTGCCCGCAAACTTTGACTATCCGCTATGACCTTCCCTTGCCGAATAACCTGAAGTGTCGTGCGAACGGGCGAGATTGGAGCCGGATCGTGCGTCGGAAACATTATCCGGGGGGATCATGCTCGATACGAAACGATTTATGGGCCGTAGCCACGGTTTTATGCGGCCAAACATCATCGCCCTTTGTGCTTGGGTTATCTTGTCTGCCTCTGGCATCGCGGCGACTCCTTCGACAAATGGCAATGAGTCGATGGAAGCGACCGGCAGCACGGCCGCGCGGAAGAGCGCGATCCAATCGATTCCCTACGACAAGCTCGATGCCGACGCCCGCACGAAGATTAACTCGGTTCTCAACAACGTCACCGTCTTTCGCCGCCTGCCGACGCGGGTGGTGAATTGCGACCCCGATCTCTACCTGTTCATGGTCCGGCATCCCGATGTGGTCGTCAACATTTGGGAAGTGTTGGGCGTCGGCCAGCTTCAATTGCGGCAGACGGCGGTCGATACCTTCCGCATTGTGGAGACGGAAGGGACGACGACCACGCTGGAGTACCTCTATCACGGCCGCGATATGCACATCGTCTACGGCGAATGGACCTATACCGGCCCGCTGCTGGCACGCAAGATCAGCGGACGTTGCTTGGCGATTTTGAAGACGGCCTATATGCGCGATGCCGAGGGGCACTACTACATCACGTCGCGGATGGACGGTTTCTTGGATGTCGAGTCCGGCGCGGCAGACATGCTGGCCCGCACGCTGCAACCGCTGGTGACCAAAAACGTCGACAACAACTTCATTCAGACGGTCAGTTTCATCGGCAGCCTATCCAAGACGTCGGAAGTCAACAGCAAGGGGATGCAGCGTCTTGCCGGGCGGCTGACGCACGTGCAAGCGGAAACGCGGCAGCAACTTACCGATGTTGTGACCGGCGTAGCGCAGCGTTCGGCAGCCAACGCGCCCCGCAAGGAAGAGCCGACGCGACGGATGGCAAGCCGTGTCGTCGTGAACCAGAAAGCGGATTAGGCGATATAAAACAATAAACTACCGATTTCTGCGATCTCCATCTAATCCTTAATCACCGCCCAAGCCGTCTCAATATTCCCCATCGGCGCGCTCACTTGGATGCCGGCCACTCGGTCGCGCACGCGGGCGACCGACTCGCGGGCTATTTGGATGCCGATGGCAAGCTGTTCTTCGCGCGTGGTTGCGGCGGCCATGCGCTCCATGACGGCATCGGGCACCACGACGCCGGGGACTTCGTTCCGCATGAAGAGGGCGTTGCGATAGCTCACCAGCGGCCAGATTCCGGCAATAATGGGAACGCCATGAATTTGCACGTCGTCGAGCATCCGCAGTAGGGCGTCGGGGTCGAAGACTGGCTGGGTGATGGCGAACTCGGCACCCGATTCGACCTTTTGACGGAAGCGGTCCAGTTCGCGATTGCGATCGAGCGCGGTGGGGTCGAGGCCGACGCCGATGACGGCGAACGTCTTGGGGTCGATTGCCTGCCCTCCGAGATCGACGCCTTGGTTGAGCCTTTTTTGCACGGCGGCCATGCCGATCGAATCGGCGTCAAAGACCCCGGTTGCATGCGGATAGTCGCCCAGCTTGGGCGGATCGCCGGTGACGAAGAGGATGTTGCGAACCATGCACGCCGCACAGGCCAGCAGATCGGCCTGCATTCCGATCAGGTTCCGGTCGCGGCAGCAGAAGTGCAAAATCGGCTCGATCTCCGCTTCCCGCAATATCCGCTCGGCCGTTATCAGCGGCGAAATTCGAGCACTCGCGCGGGGGCCGTCGGGGATGTTGATCGCCGTCACACCGCGCTGGCGGAGTGTGCGGCTCTTGGCCACGGTGGAACTGAGGTCGTAGCCGCGCGGCGGCACAAGCTCCACACTCGTCACCCATTCTCCGGCGGCAAGCCGCTTGCCAAGCTGCGACTTCTCGGCCAACGGCGCGGGCGGCTTCAGCGGCACGGCCTCGGCCACCTTCATAATCGGCTCCGTCCGCTTGCGGCTGAGCGGCTTGATCGTCCGCGACATCTCGCGGATATGCTCGGGCGTCGTACCGCAACAACCGCCCACGCCCGCCGCACCGAGGCTCACGAACCGCTTGCCATATTCGGTCAGATACTCGGGCGAGCAAAAGTAGATGCGGCGATGATCGACTTCCTTGGGTATGCCCGCGTTAGGCTGCACCACCAGCGGCAGCGCGATGACGCGAAGCGCACGTTCTACCGCACTCAGGAGGCCGTCGGGGCCGGTCCCACAGTTCATGCCCCAGCCGATCGGCGGAGGGATGTCGTCGCCCAGCGGCGCAAGCAACCGTTCGATCGGCTCGCCGGCGACCGATTCGCCCTGCCCGGCAACCATGCAGGAAAGAATGTACGGCACCGTGGGTACGCGGCGCATGGCGGATGCACAACGTTCCAACGCCGCGCGGGAGGGCTGCGTCTCGAAGATGACGAAATCGGCCCCGCCCTCCCATAGACCGTTGACTTGCTCGACGAGCATCTCTTCGACGGCATCCTCGGTTTGCCATTGCGTGGAGAACGGCCCAATGGAACCGGCCACCAACACGGGCCGACCTGCCGCATCGGCTACTTTGCGAGCGATGGCCGCGCCGGCGCGGTTGATCTCGCGGGCCTTATCGACCAGCCCATAGTTCGACAATGCCGCGCGATTGGCCCCAAAAGTGTTCGTCGTAAGTACGTCGGCCCCGGCATCGCAATAATCGCGATGAATCATCTCAATCAGCTTGGCGTCCGAAAGACACAGTTCATCGAACGAGCGGTTCGTGAAGATGTGGTGCCGATAGATCTCGGTGCCCATTGCACCGTCAAATACGAGCACGCCACGGGCGAGGGCGTCGGCAAAGCCGGATGGATTTTGGGGCATTCAGGACTTTCTCATACGTCGAAGAACGATGGCTCAATCCCTAGGCGGGCATGACCGCATCGTCCGCGCGATTCAGACTTATTCAATGATTCTATCCTAACTTGGATTGCGGGTGAATCCTACCTCGGAAGCCGGCCACTATTGGTCCGCAAATGCGGGAAAATGGCTCTATTTCTGGCCGCACGAAGTATCTACAAGTTTGCTGGGGCCTCCGTGAATTGCCGTTTTCGTTGGTTTCTTGAGCCAAGATTTTCACGGTCTGACCGGGGGGCCCGCCTTTTGCGTTTATAAATAGGTACGGCGGCAAATATCGTGTGTAGTCCCTGAAAGCCATGCCATGTCGAACGACCGAGAGTTTGGAATTGACCGGTCCAACGCGTATCGCGGTCGGTACGATCCGCTATCGACCCCCCAGGCTGGCGGAGATCGAAGTGGCAAGGATAGAGCAAAAAAGGTTCATCCGACTAAGGCGTACCTTGCCTGATGGATGCCGAGTATCTTGAGGCCGAAGAACTCTTGATCGCGGTATCCGTAGGCTTGGCGTTTCATGGTTTTGATCTTAAGGCGTGATACACTAAGGACCGGCGAATCAATAACTGTACTCATCTCGCTCCGAAAACCCGACACTTATTGATTTGCCGCTCCTAAGGCATTTTAACCTCGTCAGCATGAAGCACGTTGCGCGTCGCGACCAACCGGCACGGCCCTGCGCTACAAAGATGGAATATCACCTGCCCGCTCAATCTTCAAAAGTCGTAACGTACGGCGATTATTGGATGAAGTGCGTTGTAGTGTTAGAACCGTTCCTTGCTTTCCAAACCCCAACCTCAAAAATCATACCACATCCCGCCGCCGATCAACTGCTCATAGCGGTCGTAGAATTGCCGCTGGAAGCTCATGCCGTTTGAGTATTGCACGCCGGCGCGGAGCGTGTGGCCGGTCTGGCCGCGCCATTGCCAGCCTCCTTCCGCCGTGAAGTTGCCGCTGTAGTTCAAGTCCTGTTGGAGCTTGGTGTTTAAGGCAAGGAACGGGGCACCATACGCACCCGTGGGCTGCGTGGGGCTGTAGTCCATGCCGAATTGGAACTCCCACGGCCGCGAGCCGCCGTCGTTGCGGAAGGCCCAATTGGCTTCGCTATAGAACCGGACGTCGGGGATTGGGCGATAGGCCAGCCCGAATACCAGTTGCTCGCGGACGTAAGGTATCCGCACGGCACCGGGGTTGTTTTCGATATAGAGATCGCCGAGATGCGAGCTGAGATGGTAATAGCCGAACTTGGCTTCCCACGGGCCTTCGCGGCGCGCGATCGGAAAGCCAACGCGGAAGTCGGTCGAAACCATGTTGCGGTTTCTGTCCAATCGCGCCAACGCGACTCCATCCACATCGAGCTGCCAGCCCTCCGGCCAAATCGGATCGGGCGTACCGTAACGAAGAACTCCAACGTGGGCCCCAAGACTGGCATCCCAAAGCCAGCCCAAACGCTTATCGTGAACCACCTCGCTGCCAATGCGAGCTTCTTCAAGGCCGGCAAGATAGTTTTTATACATCAACCCCTCCGGCAATACTTGCCACGTCCACGGCGCGTTCCAGGCACTGCCACTGGAGATGTTATCGCCCGGCAACATGACGTTCGGATCGGGCAGCAACGGCGAGACGGCCGAAGAGGGCACTGCGGGGAAATATTGAAACGAAGGCCGGGTGGCCGGGTCGGGAAAAAACGGGTCGATGGCCGGCTCAGCAACCACCGTACTATAGGCGGCTTGAACGACGCCCGAATCGCGCGGGTCGAGAACGGTGATCGGCATCGCCTCCGGCTGTGCCAAGGCGCGCGACCCCCCCGCAGCCCACACGAGCCAAGCTAAAAGCAATGACCGTCGAATGATACGAAAGGACATATTCCCAAATCGCTATGGCAAACCCAAGGAGGCGGTAGTCTACCGACTCTATGGGGTCTGGGGCAATGGCGATGTGGGATTATTTTACAAACTCCGGCACGACCAGCTTCGGAATCACGCCCGCCGCATGACCGCGTGCTAAAAGTTCCGTCACCGCTTGGCGGCCACGGGTGCCAAAATCCAAAGTCCAGTCGTTGACGTACATGCCGACAAACTCGTCGGCCTTCGCCGGATCGAGGCCGCGACCGAATCCTAGGGCATAGTCCAAGGCCTCTTGCCGATGGGCCAAACCATATTCGATGCTCTCGCGCAAGAGACGTTGCACGTCGCAAATGACCTGCGGGCCAAGATTCTTGCGGACGGCGTTCGCACCTAGCGGCAGCGGCAGTCCGGTCTCATCAAACCACCATTGGCCGGTATCGACGATCAATTCCAAGTTCTGCTGCGCGTAGGTCAATTGCCCTTCGTGGATGATGAGCCCGGCGTCGATCGGCTGGCCCTTATATTGGCCGGCAACAACGACGTCGAGAATTTCATCGAACGGCACGACGACCTCTCGGAAGTCCTTTCCCAGGCAAAGCCGCAAGGCCAGGTAGGCCGTCGTCAGCGTGCCGGGCACGGCGATGGCGGCCTTGCGAAATGCGTTGAGCGGCTGCTTTGTCTTGGCGACCAGCATGGGGCCATAGCGGTCGCCCATGCTCGCCCCGCAGGTGCATAGCATATAGCGATCGGTCAGGTGGGCGTAGGCATGGAGACTAACGGCGGTCAATTCCAGCTCGCTGGAGAAGGCCCGGCGATTGAGCGTCTCGATATCGACCAGTTCGTGCCGGAAGACGTAGTGGCCGGTATCGACTTTGCCTCGCGCGAGGGCGTAAAACATGAAGGCGTCGTCGGCGTCGGGGCTATGTCCGACGCGAATTTGCATGAGAGTCTGTTCCACGGCTGCACCTTATAACTAGGTAAGAATGTAGCCAGTTTACCCTCGTTACGAGCGCAAGGGAAGCCCTCGTTACGAGCCCAAGGCAAGTGCGTGAAGAAGAGAATGAGAATTCACGCCTCGACGGAAAATCCACCGGAATAGTGGGGAACTTCGCGGTCGAAGGCCATGGGCGGCACGACGCGGCTTTCCGGGGCGTCGGCGCGGTAGGGGGGCGTTTCGGCGGCAACTTGTTCGCAGAGTTGGCTCCAGGTTTCGCGCTCGATCTCCAAAACGCGAATCGCATCGGCCAGACTTTTCTCGTCCCGACGATAGCCGGCGGTCACCAATGAGCGGAAAATGAATTCGTAAATTGCCGCCACCCGCTTGCTCAGATCGCCGCCCACTTTAGGATCGATGGCGGCAAGCATCTCGCCGAGGACGCTCTGGGCGTGCAACAGCGATTTTGTCGCGGCTTCCTCTTCCCCCTCGTGCCATTGCTGCAGGGCACGGTTCGCGGATCGCAGGGCTGCGTCGATGAGCATCACTTGCAGCTTCTGCGGCGTGGCCGTTCGGACTTCGGTGAAGAGGTAGTTCTCGCGGGCAGAAAACGACATGGTTGCTTCCTAAGATGCGGATCGGCTGGGCGCATTCATCTCGCGGAGCGAGATGGGAGCGTGGGAACTACCCGCTGGTGGTGGCGGTCGCGCCGGTGTAGGGCGCGATCCCAGTAAGCGAACTAATCACGTTTGCGGCCGTCTTCAGTTTGCCGATGGCAATGTCCATATTGTAGAACTCAAGGTAGAGTCGGTTCTGCTCGTTGGTGAGGCGAGTATTTAATGCGTCAATATGGACTTTATTGTCGGAAATCTGAACCGTAATCGCGGTGATTCGCGACGACAGCGTCGAATCGGTACTGCCCGCAAGCTGGTCGATCAAATTGCCGAATCGATCGGAAATGCCGCTGTCTTTAGTAGTAAAAAGTTGCTTGACGCCTGCCGAGTTACTGGCCCAGGCGGAGTCGAGGACGCTCTGATTGAAAGTCAGCGTCCCGTCGCTCTGCACCGTTACGCCGACATCGGCCAGCGACTGCACGGTCCCGGTTCCACCTCCGAACGAGCTGGTGACCAACTGCGAAAACTGCGTATCGAGTTGCAGTGCCGCACCATCGCTCGACAAGATCGATCCCGTATTCGTCGTCGTATCGTAGGTCGTGTCTTTGGTAAGTTCCGTTCGGAACTTGTTGTAGTTCGTGACGAGGGTTTGCAAATTGGCGGCAAGCTGACTGTCGTCGGACGACAGATTGACGGAAACCGGTTGCGTGCTGGCATTTTTCACTTGCAGCGAAACGCCCGGCAGAACTCCATTGAACGTATTTGTCGAGGAGGCCACGAGGATGCTGCCGGCCCCCGATCCGCCTGCCAAAGCCAGCAGTGCATCGCGCCCCGCGGACAACTGTTGGAGCGAAAGTCCAGCAATTTGCGAAGTGTCGACCACGACTTGTCCGGCAGCACCGGTTTGGCTTCCGGCCAAGGAGAGTCGATAAGGGGCGCTCGATCCGTCGGTCAGGATGCCGGCAGAAAGCCCTCCGCCGAGAGCATTGATCTTGTCTTGCAGTGCGGCAAGTGTGTCGGTCGCGGCAAGCGTAATGGTGCGGGTCGTCGTGCCATCGATGACTTGGTTGCTGCCGACCGTGGTCGCCTTGCCTAACAGATTCAGATCGTGGGCGGAAGTTGCATTTCCCTCGGCAACACTCAAAGTCCCGGATCCTTGGGCTGTGTCTTTTAAGAGGATGCCATCGCCATTGGCGTTCACGTCCGCATGGATGCCGGTCGTCGCGCGGTTGATGGCGTCGATCACATCGCCGACCGATTGCTGGCTGCTCGTCAAGTTGATGCGGGTTGCGTTGCCCGCCGAATCGGTGATCGTAAAACTTCCGGCTGCCACGCCCGCGCCGCCATTGAGCGAATTCAGAAGCGTGGTACGGGAAATGTCGCGCAAATGGTAGTCGCCGCTATTGAGCAGGCCGGTGCTGCTGGTGCCGGGTCCGGAAATCGTGGCAAACCCCAAGGCGACGGCACTGCTCGTGCCATCGTTTCCGCCATCGTTGGCGGCATTGCTATTGGCTGCGGTCAACGTGCCGGTGGCCCCGCTGGTGTCGATCAACTCAATGCCGTTACCCGCTCGATTGATTTGTGCTTGGATGCTCACCGTTTGAGCGCCCGCTTGCGCATTGGCCGTTTGAATCTGACCGTTAATCTTAGCGACGACGTCCTGAAGCGTTTCCGATCCCGAAAGATTGAGATTGGCTGCATGTCCGTTGCGATCCGTGACTTTGAGATACCCGAGGCTGCCAAGTCCTTGGCCGCCTTTGAGACTGGAAAGCAGTACGGTCTTGAGTCCTCCGACGATTCGGCTTCCGGTAGCGGAGGCATTGTTGGTGGAGCTAACGACGAGGCCTAAATCGCTCGCGGCGGTCGATCCGGTAGCGTTGGCAATGGAGAGCGAGCCTGTGGGATTGGCGGCCGCCGTCGTATCGGTAATCACCAGCCGCCGTCCATCGCCGGCCACCGCCACTTGCAGCTTGCCGTTGGTCTGATCGTTGATTTCCTTGACGATATCGCCGAGAGTCGATTCTTTCTTGACGGTCGAACCTCCCTGAATAATCGGCGAAAGGTCAATTGTGCCGGTGGTGCCGTCGTGCAGCGTGTAGCTGATATCGGGCAAGGCGGTATTGGTGCGGACGCCGGCACCATCGTTCAGGATAGAAAGCAGCAGATTATTCGAGAGTTTAAGAACATTCTGGCCGCTGGCGGTCGTGCCGGCGACATCGATGCCGGCTATGCCGAGAGAAGCGGCGGACGTGCCGTTACCGACTTCTTGGACTTTGAGATCGGAGGTGGCAAGACCGGTGTTATCGGTCAACTGAATATGTCCATCCACGGTAGTAGCGGAGACGTTGATAGTGCTTGCATTGTTGATGGCTGTAAGCACATCGTCGATACTTTGTGCGTAGGACAGGTCGATCTGGGCACTTGCGCCGCTGCGGTCGGTAATGCGAATTTTCCCGCGAGTAAAGCCTTGGCCACCGTTAATGTCGCTTAGCTTGCTCCCCTGATCGACCGATTTACCG
>JANXOJ010000440.1 GCA_025353625.1 Planctomycetota bacterium
CCGTGAACGAACTGCCCGAACTGGATGAATTGGTGCAGGTTGGCCTCTTCAATATCCTCGAAGAGCGCGACGTGCAGATTCGCGGCTATCCGATCCAGTTCGACCTCGACGTGCTGATTCTCTTCTCGGCCAACCCGGCCACGTACAACCGCAGCGGCAAGGTCATCCCGCAGCTCAAGGATCGCATCGGCTCGGTGATCCATACGCATTATCCCAAGGAGCGGCAGCTCGGCATCGAGATCATGGAGCAGGAATCGCAGGTCAAACTGGCCGGTGACTTTCCCGTTTCCGTGCCGTACTTCATGCGCGAGATCATCGAGGAAATGAGCAACGTCGCGCGTCGGAGCAAGTACATCGATCAGCAGTCGGGCGTCAGCGCGCGGTTCAGCATCGCTAACTACCGCACCATGATCGCCAGTGCCCGGCATCGCGGCGCAATCCTCGGCGAACGGCCCGCCGTGCCCCGCATCAGCGATCTGGGGCACCTCTATTCGTCGTCGTTGGGAAAGCTCGAACTCGATATGATGAGCAGCCACCAGATGACCGAGCGACAAGTCCTCGACGCCATCGCGGCCGAAGCCATCCGCAACGTGTTCGACGAATATATCGAAACGCACGGGCTATCCGAGGTCGCGGAAATCTTCTCGCGCGGCGTAAAGATCGAAGTCGGCGACTTGCTCCCTTCGAACAGCTACGCCGACCGGCTGAAGCGCGTTCCGCCCGCCTGGGAAAAGGCGTTCGAGGTCAACGCATCGAGCGACGCGGCCGTGCGTGCGTCGTGCGTCGAATTCGTTCTCGCCGGGCTCTATGCCACCGATCGCATCTCCCGCGCGCAGGAACATGGACGGATTGTATATGAGATAACGTGACGCGATCCTGCCGCTGCGCAGTGGAAATAACTACCGCAGCGCGACGTTCGGTTGGGCAAACGTATCGCTTCAAGCGGCACAAGCTATAATGGGAAGCGACGGGCTTCGCTTTCCATGGGTCTTTAAGCATCGGTCATTTTTCTCTACTCCACTCTACTATTCTATTCTCCGCGTCCCCGTGATCCGCCCCCTTTTGTTCAGCAAACAAGAAACGTAAATCATGCAACTACGCGCATCTTTGTTTTGTCTCCTTTCCCTTTGCTTCCTTGGTGGAATCGGCCGCAGCGACGATCGGGCCTGGCTGCCGCTCTTCGACGGCAAAACGCTCGAGGGCTGGGATCTGCGGCAAGGCTCGGCCCAAGTCGTGGAGGGGCGGCTTGAGATTAGCAAAAAGGCGGCACTCTACAACCGCGGCGACGTGCGGCTCGGGATGTTCGATTACTTCGACTTTCAGACCGACGTGCTGACCGAGCCGGGGGCATCGGCCGATATCGCCTTTGAAGGTACGCTCAATATGCCGCAGGATATCCGCGTCGCCATCAACAATTCAAGGAATTGGACGGACGGCCAACCCAAGACCGGCAGCTTGTGGGAAGTCCGCCGCCAATTCAAGTCGATGGTCCGCGATGGGCAATGGTTCAAGCTGCGAATCCGCCGCGACGAAAACGGCGCGGCCGTCTGGGTCAACGATACGCTGCTCGCCGAACGCAGCGGGCGGCTCGGCGGCTCGTTGACGATCCGCGGCAACGCGGGGCCGGCCAAGGTCTGCTTCAAGAACGTGCGAGTTCTGCATTTGACAAATGCCAAATCCGGCCCCATCCCGGCCGCCGATACGGTCGATGCGGACATCCGCCGCTTGACCGAACTGGAACGCGCGGAGTTTCCGCTGCTCAACACGCACATCCACCTCAAAGGCGATCTCACCTTGGAGAAAGCCCTACAACACTCGCGCGAGACGGGCGTCTTCTACGGCATCGCGGCCAACTGCGGCGTTTACTTCCCGATCACCACCGATGCGGGAATCGACGAATACATCAAGAAGATGGAAGGCCAACCCTGCTTTATCGGAATGCAGGCTGAAGGCCGCGAGTGGCCGACGCTCTTCACGAAGAAGGCCATTGCTCGTTTCGATTACATCTTTACCGATGCCATGACGATCGTCGATCATTGCGGCAAGCGTGCCCGGCTCTGGATGCCGGAGGAGGTCGATATCCCGGACAAGCAGGCGTTCATGGAACTGCTCGTCCATACCATCGAAACGATTCTCGACAACGAGCCGGTCGATATCTATGCCAATCCCACGTATCTGCCGGACTCGATCGTCGAGGAATACGACGCGCTCTGGACGGCCCCCCGCGTGAAGCGCGTAATCGACGCGGCGGCTCGCAATGGGGTGGCGATCGAGATCAGCAATCGCCTCAAGCTGCCCAAGGCCGATTTCATCCTCCAGGCGAAAAAGGCGGGCGTTAAATTCACGCTCGGCACAAACAACATCGACTCCAAACTCGGCCGCGAGGAATATGGCGTACAAATGATTCGCGAATGTGAGTTAAAGCCCGCGGACATGTTCCTGCCGAAACCCGACGGAAAGAAACCGGTTCAATTGCGCGGTAAGGGCTAGTAAAAGCGAGAAACTCTGGTTCCCACGCGCTGCGTGAAAAGGGGGGGGGCTATTGCCGTGCCGGTGTTGCCGCACGGATGGTTTTCTCCGCCGCCTTGTACCCAGCCAGAGCTTCGATCCGCTGCGTAATCTCGTTCCGCTGCGTCATGAATCGCTCCGAGCCAGAAGCACCGTATTGCCTTAGAAATTCGTCGAACTGGATGTCCTCGGGCAGTCCGTCCATTTTCGGCATATAGTCGGGAACCGTGAAGCTTTGTGCAATTTTGTCCAGAGACAGCTTTCCGTCGCCCACTTGGCTGGCGAATTTCACTCCGGCCAAGTCGGCGCACAGATCGGCAAAGCTGAAGCCGCTACCGCCGCGAGAGTCGAGCATCTCCTTGCCGAACCCGGCCGCTTCGGCGACCTGCGGGCCGGAGAGCGCGACCAGTGCCGACGAGATGGCGAAGTGCTGGGCCGAATCGTGCCGCTTGCGCATGGTCGGCGTTCCGAGTGCCAAGAGACGCCCCTCCCGCTCCGAACTCGATTCAACCTGCTTCCAGATTTCATTCAACAGCGGCTTGTCGCGGACGTAGTTCGAGTCGTCGAGTCCGACGCCTATGCCTAGCAAAAAGGCCGCGCGACCGACGTGCGGCGCAAGCTGACGTGCGGCAGCGGCGGCGCGACGCACATACAACGCCGTCAATTCATCGTCGGACTGCCAAATCGCTGCCCGTGGGTCTTTCGCTTTGAACGGCAATTTCTGATTCTCGCGCGCGGCTTGAGTAATTGCCTGGACGACAAAGTGCGCACCTTGGACCAATTCCAGGCTTGGACTGCCAGGCGGGCGCGGTGGTGGTGGCGGCGGCCCGAGCATTTCAATGGCCTGGGCGGCGACTTTGTCGCCGGGAATGGTCTGGCCCAGGGCCGTGTAGGCCCCGCGTAGAGCATCCTTGGAAGAGGTGGAAAGCAGGCTCGGATGCCAGATATGGCGAGTCCGCATTTCCTCCGCCATGAGGTACATGACGAGCGTATTCCCCGCGTCGAAGCCGACGCGGAAATCCTTAGCGTGCGATTGCTGATCGCCCAGCTTGGGACGCATCACCGAGACGCGATCCGCCGTATGCGATGCGCCGAGGAAATGCCCCAACTCGTGGACGAGAACTTCCAGCCGCTCCGCTTCACTCACGCGGCCCACCGTTTCGCGAATGAGGATGTGGGTACTTAGCGCACCGTGCGTCGCGCCCAGGTGCGTCTCTCCGGCGGCCCAGTCGTAGTGGCTCGTGAAGCCAATCGCCAGTCGCGCTGGAAACGGGCGAACCTTGCCCTCGAATTCGGCCAACGACTGGTCGAACACGCGAATCTTTGCATCGGAAGGCCAAGTGCCGCACGCCACCACTTCAAAACGGACGCGGCAATGATGCTCAAAAATATCCGACGCATCTTCGAGTCGCTTCCGCAACTTCTTTTCCCAAATCGACTGCTGCCGCGGATCGTCCGCATCGACCAAAAGCATGACCGGAATCTTGTAGATCGGTTCGACCTGCGTCGGCGGGCCAGCCGTCGCCAGGACGGGCGGCGTCTGCGAAGGCGGCGTCGCATCTGCCGGTTTCTCTTTATCGTCAATGCCGGGAAGCTTTAGGTGGACTAGTTCCGGAGTTCCCTCGCGAACGCCCAAAAAGTGAATCGAATTCACCGGCAGGAGGTAACTGGCCGACGCCTGGCCGACGCCCAGCGTGATCGCCAGCGTGCTCGTCGCCGAAATCGATGCAACGTCGCCGGGAAGGACCGTTCGGCGAACTTCCTTGCCGTCCGGTTGCCGAACCACGTAATCGATTTTTACCGCCGCGCGGTTTTGCAGCACGACCGCACCCGCGCGGCATTGCCCGGCAAGCAGAGTTGCCGCTAATGCAAAAAGCGTTAGCAACGTGTTTTGAACTGTTCCAAGCATCATTATTCCATTATGACTGTAAGGTTGTCGTCGTGCAATGTATCGGGCGCTCTCCGCGTGCCCGATACTTTGCACCTGCTACTTTTGCAATTGCCTAACACCGTTGCGTTCCCTAGAATTGTGGCAACCGAAACCAACTCAGGAGGCCGAGACCCATGACACCCAGACATGCACCTTCGACGACGGCAAACTTTGTCGAGGAGATCGAAGTCCGCGGTCACATTATCGACAGCCTGATCCTCCCAAAAATCCTCGACAGCATCTCCGGTGCCGGCGGAAGTTTCAAAATCAAGCAGATCGCCATCGGACAAGGGCGGAACGATCCCAGTCATGCCTTGCTGGAAGTGGGTGCCAACGACGAAAAAACGCTGCAAAAAATTCTCGCCCAAATCGCCGACCACGGTGCCGTGCCGACCGACGCCCGCGATTGCGTTCTGATGGCAGCCGATATCGTCGGCACCTTTCCCGAAGACTTTTACAGTACCACCAACCAGCGGACGGAAATCCGCATCGCCGGGCACTGGCTGGAAGTTGCCGGCCAGGAGATGGACTGCGCGGTGGTCGTCGATATGGAAAAGCGGACGGCACGCTGCCTTGCGATGGCCGATACGAAACTTGGCGACCGCATCGTCGTCGGTCATGCCGGCGTGCGGGTTTTTCCGGAGGAGCGGTCGCGCGGGCCGCAAACCTTCGAGTTCATGGGCAGTAACGTCTCGACCGAGAAGCCCAAGGCGGTCGCCATCCGACAGATCGCGAAGCAACTCGCCGAGAACCACGCGACGGGCGGGCGAACGGCCATCGTCGCCGGCCCGGCCGTCATCCACACCGGCAGCGGAGAGTTTCTGGAACAGATCATCCGCATGGGCTATGTCGATCTGCTTCTTGCCGGAAACGCCCTGGCCACCCACGATATCGAGCAAGCCCTCTTCGGCACGAGCCTCGGCGTCTATCTCGATCGCGGCATCCCGGCCGAATCGGGCCACGCCCACCATCTGCGAGCCATCAACCGCATCCGACGGTTGGGCGGAATCCGAGCGGCGGTGGAGAAAGGCGCGCTGCGCTCCGGTGTGATGTGCGAGTGCGTTCGTCATGGCGTCGATTACTTGTTGGCCGGAAGCATCCGCGACGACGGCCCCTTGACCGATGTCGTCACCGACATGCTTCAGGCACAGCAACTCATGCGCGAAAAACTTC
>JANXOJ010000470.1 GCA_025353625.1 Planctomycetota bacterium
CCCCATATCGCCGCTTCAAGACGAGGTTCGCCGTTTGCCGCCGATCGATGAAAGCCTCACGGCCCTCGCACGCGATGAATTGTCGCAGGTCGATGAGACCTATCCGACCACTAACGCACCTTAACGACGCACCTTAACGACGCAATCTCGCCGCGCTCGCCGTTTGTGACCTAGAGTTGCGAGGTCCACGTCGATTCGCCGGGCGTCCTGCGAACGTCGCGGATGGCACTCGCTTCTAGGCTCGGCTTGAAATTATGTCCGGTCGCACCATTCAACATCCTTCGTCGCTGCTCGATATCGGTCTGCGAATCGCCGACATGGCCGCAATCGTGGGAAGCGTTTATTTCGTCGCTTGGATGCAAGGCATCGCGACCGGCAGCAACCGTCTTTTGGCCGCAGCAGCAGGCGCGATCATTTTCTCGGTTGCAGCCGAAATCACGGGCTTGTATCGCAGTTGGCACGGAGTTTCGAGCGAGCGGGAATTGCTCTGCAACAGCATTACTTGGTTGGGTACCGTGCCGGTTTTAGTCCTAGTCGGCTTCCTAATCGGGCGGCTCGACCAAGTCACGAGCGAATTGACGCGGAACGGCATGTTGGGCTGGTTCTTCGTTGCGCCGCTTGCCATGACGATCCTCAGAGCGGCCATGCGGATAGTGCAGTACGTGCTTCGCGCAAACGGTTACAACGTTCGCGGCTTCGCCATCGTCGGGATCAATGAGATCGGTTTCGAGTTGGCGCGCAGCATCGAATGTTCGCCGCAACTCGGCTTGAAAATGATCGGCTTCTACGACGACCGCCCCAGCGAGAGGCTGCCCAGCCTGCCGAGCAATTTGGGCGCGAAGATTGGCAATATCGATCTCCTGATCGACCAAGCACGTGCGGGCGAAGTCCGCATCATTTATATCACGCTCCCGTTGCGCGCCGAGCAACGGGTGAAAAATGTTTTGGCGCGGCTGGCCGATTCGACGGCCAACGTCTATCTCGTCCCGGACTTTTTTGTCTTTGAGTTATTGAAATTGCGATGGACGAATATCGGCGGACTTCCGGCCGTGAGCGTCTTTGAAAATCCGTTCTACGGGATCGACGGTGCGGTAAAACGGGCGGTTGATTTGTTGTTGGCAAGCTTGCTACTGGCGGTGCTTGCGATTCCGATGGCCGTCATTGGGCTTGCCGTGAAGCTCACTTCGTGCGGCCCTGCCATCTTCCGCCAGAAGCGTTACGGCCTCGACGGCAAGCCGATCAGCGTCTGGAAGTTTCGCAGCATGACGGTTTGCGAAAATGGTTCCGTCGTCGCGCAGGCGACGAGAAACGACGCGCGGGTCACGCCGCTGGGGGCCATCCTGCGGCGAACTTCGCTCGACGAGTTGCCGCAGTTGTTCAACGTGATCGAAGGCAGTATGTCGCTCGTCGGGCCGAGACCGCATGCCAACGCACACAACGAACACTATCGCAAGCAGATTCAGGGTTACATGCTCCGGCACAAGGTCAAGCCAGGTATCACCGGCTTAGCCCAGGTCAGCGGTTGGCGCGGTGAGACCGACACGCTGGAAAAAATGCAGCGGCGGATCGAATGCGATCTGGCCTACATCCGCGAATGGTCGTTGTGGCTCGACCTGAAGATTTTGTTTCGCACGATCTTTACGGTGCTCTTGAAGCAGAACGCCTATTAGCAACGGGAGCCCTTTGAGCCGGCGGCGGGCTCTTGAAGAGGCGGCCTTGCTGCAACGCGCTAAGAACATCGAAGAATGCCACCGGTAAGAGCGTCCAAGGTTCCACACAGTAGCGATGAAATAGGCGGCGCGGATCGCGGACGAGGCGATAGAGCCATTCCAACCCGGCTCGCCCCATCCAGCGCGGGGCGGCACTCTGAACGCCCGCCTCATAGTCGAAGGCCGCGCCCACGGAAAAAGTCACGCAGGGCGGCAGGAACTCCGTGTGGTGGAGCAGCCACGCCTCTTGTCGCGGCATGCCCATTCCGACGAAGAGTATCTGCGGCCTGAAGGCGGCGATTTTGGCCACCACCGCCTCGTTGTCGTGCGAGCCGATCGTTGAATCGAAATAGCCGTCGCGAACGGCAATGGTGGCGTTAGGGTATTCAATCCGCAAGCGTTCGGCAGCAGTTTCCGCCACGCCCGGCGCACCGCCGAGATAGAAAACGCGCCAGCCTTCGCGCTGGGCGAGGCTCCAAAAATGCTCGCGCCAATCGAGATACGTGCAGCGGTGGAAGGGGCGAGCATGCAGTCCCAAGAGCCGCGTGAAGGCGATGATGGGCGTTGAATCGACCTCAATCAGGTCGGCAGCCTCGCAAAACTTGGCAAAATCGGGGTTTTTAGCAGCCAAATAAATGCCGTGCGCGTTGTAATTGGCAACGCAGAAAGATTCACCGGCCTCGACGCTGGCGGCCACTTGGTACATGACCTCTTCAGGCCGGACGAGGTCCATATCGACGCCGAGGGCGCGCACGCGCTCGTGCGTCCTTCGGTTCTTGCGGAATGAGGTCCGATTGCTGCGTCTTCGATCCACGATCGGAACCTTCGCTTGTTGGCACGATTTTCTGTAATCTCGCAATCTAATTCTAGGTCATGAATTGTGCAGCGAGAAAACTTTTCGGATAGCCTCGAACTCCGGGAATCGTATCGTCTGCTGATGATGTTAAATTGTCGCTGCCGCATTAGCAGCCTAACGTGAGCATCCGTTCCGCGAGTGGGTCGCGTGCCGCATAGCGGCTAACATATCCTTGCGCGTTAAAACCGTGGGTTGCGCTGCGCTCGACCCACGGCTATTCAAAGGTTACCGCGAACGCGGTTGCACTTTTATGGGCCGAAAGAATGCCGTCAACCTCATCATTGGGAAAGTACGACCGTTATTTATTCCGCAGTGCTAACTCTGGGTTAAACGACATACGGCTAATGCAAATTAACTTACCAATGCCACCTTTCTTCAGATATCTTCTGCCGCCGTAAATCTTTGCCGGCGGCTTTTCCGCCCGGACTGTTGGCAATCGGCAAACTCGTGGTCAATTTTTCGATGCGCGCGCGAAGTTCGTCGCGGGCACTTTGCTGACTGGCCGGGTCGGCGGCCGGATCGACCGTGAGGGGGCCATCCAGGATCATGGCAAGTTGCTGCGCCGCCGCCTTTCGCACGGCCACATCGGGCCGCCCCAAAAGGGCCAGCCAGATTGACGCATCCTCGATCAGCGTCGAGGCTGCATATTCGGGCGTGTCTTCGCCCGCCGGCAGGCTCAGCGATTTAAGCATCCGCCGAATACGAAACTGCTGTTCCGCATCGTACTTTTTCAGGTCCAGGCCGCCGAGGAAGCCGACGACCGCCGGGCCGACCGCTCGCAGCTTACGATCGGCCGCTTCCCGATGCGTGAACATCGGATCGGCCAACTGATCGATCCACGTCGCCCACTGCTTGCGATCCGATTGCCGTCCGGCTGCGGCAAGGCGGACCAATTCGGCTTCGATCCCCGTTGCCGTCCGGGCGATGTGCAACTCCGGGCGAACGGCATCCATCAACGGTAACAATTGCCCTTTGCATTCGTCGGGATGCAGGATCAAAAGGTGCCAGAGCGACGGCGATTGCAAAACTACCGGCTTGCTCTCAACGCCGGTCGTTAATACAACCGGCTGACCGGGGTCTTGGCGAAAGTCAACGTTTTCTTCCGGCTTGGCCTTGACCGAGTTGTGTAAATGAAAGCGGCCATCGACCGCGATCTCGATGGAGAACTCGCCTTCCGGCGCGGTTCGCTGATACTTGATTGAAACCGTCGCGCCGTTGCCGGTATAGCTAACTTGCTCGTGAACCTTGCCATCGTTCAATACCGACTGGCCGCTGCCGAACTGCATACCGTTTGGCTCCGTCGCGATCCGCCCGCCAACGACGCTCAGATGCATCGCTCGACCAACCCATTGCTGAAACATTGGCGACCGAACCGGCGGTTCCGCGCGCGCGGTTGCGGCAGCGAATAAGAGCAACACAAGTATCAATGTAAAAAGCGATTTCATATTCGTTGCATCCTTGGGCTATGGAGTATAACCGCGTTGCGGTTCGTTGGCTGGCATTTTGCTACATTCAACCGGCGGACCTGCTGAAATCTCCTTGCATAAAGATTATACTACGCACGGCCAGGAATGAAACGTTTGTATCTTTTTAGCGGAGTGGAAATGTGTATTCGTGGGGCAGGTTTTCAACCTGCCCAGAATTCAGGCAGGTTAAAAACCTGCCCCACGAAGTAATCTGCCTCGAATTTACTTCACTCCGGTAAAGTGTTGCAAACGTTTAAATTTCCTGGTTTAACCCGTATATCACCCTCCAAGGAGTATTAACCGTGTGCAACCCCCTTTCGCTCGTTAATTCCATCGATCTTCAACGCTTGCTCCTCAAGTCCACTGTGTTGGCCACCGTTATTGCGGCAAGTTTCTGGAATCCCTTGGCCCGGGCTGAAGCTTTGCCGCCAGGTGCATCGCGATCCGAGCTGCTTTGGCCTCACGGTGCCCCAGGGGCGAAGGGAGATCGGCCGGCAGACAAGCCGACGCTGACCATCTGTCTGCCGGACGGTGACAAGGCAAATGGAGCGGCAGTAATTATCTGCCCCGGCGGCGGTTACGGAGGGCTGGCCCTCGACCACGAGGGGCAACAGATCGCAGCATGGTTCAACGCGCGCGGCGTGGCAGCCTTCATTCTCGAATATCGCCACCGCGGAAAAGGCTACGGACACCCGGCCCCCTTGGACGACGCCCAACGTGCCCTTCGCACCGTCCGCTCTCGCGCGGCAGAGTTCAAGGTCGATCCCGCTCGGATCGGCATCATGGGCTTCTCTGCGGGAGGGCATCTGGCCTCGACTGCCGGCACACATTTTGATCGCGGCAATCCATCCGCCGATGACCCGATTGCCAAAGCAAGCTGCCGCCCCGACTTTCTAATTCTGTGTTATGCCGTTATTGCCTTCGACGAGCCGTACACCCATCGCGGCTCCCAAAACAACCTTCTGGGAAAGGACGCCCCGGCCGATCTAGTTCGCAGCTTATCCAACGAAAAACAAGTCACGAAGGAAACCCCGCCGACGTTCCTCTTCCACACCGACGAAGACAGCGGTGTCCCCGCCGAGAACAGCGTCTCTTTCTATCTAGCCTTGCGCAAAGCGGGCGTCCCCGCCGAGCTCCACATCTTCCGCCCCGGCCACCACGGACTGGGCCTCGCACCGAAAACGCCCGGCACATCGGACTGGCCGAAATGTTTGGAGGGGTGGATGAGGAGTCAAGGGTGGTTGGGGAAGAAGGGGTGATGGACGCGGGGTGAAGCGGCCTATCTGGACTCTGGTTAGTGGAACGTCGGCGTTGGAGAAAAGGAATCTCCAGGCCCTGATTGTGTGCAAGAAGGTGCGCCAAAGGCGCGTCTAGGCCGGTGATGTTTTCTGTCATCCCAGGGCCGTTCCATTGAACCGCCGCTCGCTTCGGTCGGACGAACCTAAAATCCGCATATCCTGCCTGTCCCGGCCCTTGGTCTTGCCCCACTTGGCGGGTTCGTCAATCTCGTTATACTATTCTGTTCTCTTTTAATGCCCAACATAGCCCTGGGCGCGAGCGGAGTTGAATGTTTTTCACGCCCGAGGATTACTGAACATGACACGAATCGCGATCCTTGGATCCACCGGCTACACGGCCTTGGAATTGATCAAAATCCTTCTCCGCCATCCGGGGTCGGAAATTGTTGCCGTCACGAGCCGCCAGGAAGGCCAACCGCCGATCTCGACGGTCCATCCTTCTTTGACGCACCGGCTTGAGTTGCCGCTGGAAGACCTAAACACAGCCGAAATCGTCGCTCGGGCAGAGTGCGTTTTTAGTTGCCTGCCGCATGGGGCCAGCAGTGCCGTGGTGCCGCAGCTGATTGCCGGTGGTACGCGCGTCGTCGATTTTAGTGCCGACTATCGCTTGCACGATGCCGAGGTCTTTGCACAATGGTACGGGCAAAAACACACGGACCCGGATCGATTGGGAAAGACGGTTTACGGCCTGCCAGAATTATTCCGCGAGCAAATCCCGACGGCAAAGCTCGTTGCCAACCCCGGCTGCTATCCGACGACGGCCATTTTGGCCCTATCGCCCTTGCTCAAGGCTGGCTTAATTGAGCCGGCCGACATCATCGTCGATTCCAAGAGCGGCGTCTCCGGGGCTGGACGCTCGCCCAAACTGACGACGCTCTATCCCGAGTGCAACGAGAGTTTTTCGGCGTACAATATCGGCCGCCATCGGCATACCCCGGAGATCGATCAATTCCTCTCGATGGCGGCGGGCAAGCCCGTTGAAGTGATTTTCACGCCGCAGTTGGTTCCGATGGACCGTGGCATATTAACGACGGCTTACGCCAAGCCGACGGCACCGGTCACCGAAGAGAAAGTCATGCAAACGCTTCAAGATTTTTATGCCGACGAGCCGTTCGTTCGCGTGGTCGAGCATTTGCCCGGCACGAAGGACTGCGCCATGACGAACTATTGCGATATCACGGCCCGCGTCGTTCGCGGTCGCGTGATGACGATCAGTTGCATCGATAATCTGATTAAGGGTGCCTCAGGGGCGGCGGTGCAAAATTTCAACCTAATGTTTGGCTACCCGGAAACGATGGCGTTGCAATAGTAGGGTGGCGTCGAGCGGACCACGCATGCCCCGTGCGAACGGTCGGAGCCACCCAACAGGAACACTCCAAGGAAATTCACCATGTCGATCAACGTACCCCAAGGCTTTTCGTTAGCGGGCGTCTATTGCGGGATCAAGCGCGATCCGAAGAAGCTCGATGTTTCGTTCATCGTCAGCGACCGCAACGCGGTCGGCGTGGGGGTTTATACGCAAAATCTGGTTTTTGCCGCTCCCGTGGCCCTCGATCGCAGCCGCACGCCGAGCGATCGAATTCGTAGCGTAGTGATTTGCTCCGGTGTGGCAAATGCCTGCACGGGCGACCGCGGCTTGGAAGACGCCAAGCAGATGACGCACCTTGCGGCGGCGGAGTGCGGCGCGGCCGACGATCAAGTCCTGGTGCTTTCGACCGGCATTATCGGCTCGTTTCTGCCGATGGACCGCATTGCAAGCGGCATCGCGGCGGCCGGAAAGCAACTCGGCAACTCGCACGAGCATCTGGTAGCGGCCGCCCGCGGCATGTTGACCACCGATACGGTCATTAAAGTGGCCGGACGGACGGTGACGATTGGTGGTCGCACGATCCAGGTGACCGGCCTAGCCAAAGGGGCTGCCATGATGGGGCCGAACATGGCCACGATGCTCTCCGCAATTATGACCGACGCCCCGCTCGATATAACCGCGGCACAGACAGCCCTCCGCGATGCCACCGATATCAGTTTCAACTGCATGAGCGTCGATGGGCACATGAGTACGAACGATACCGTGCTGTTGGTTGCGAATGGTGCTGCCGGAGGAACCGCTCTTGCCGGTGCCGATCTGGCCGCTTTCCGCGCCGTGCTGGACGAGGTCTGCATCGAGCTTGCGAAGGCCATTGCCAGCGACGGCGAAGGCGCAACCCACTTAGTAACGATCGAGATTAGCGGCTGTGCCAATCGGGCCGCAGCCTTGGAGATTGCAAAAACGGTGGCCGACAGCCCGCTCGTGATGACGGCAATCCACGGTGCCGATCCCAACTGGGGCCGCATCGTGTCGGCGGCCGGCTATGCCAAGGTTCCGTTCGACCCGAACGGCGTGATATTGCACTTGAACGGCTTCCTGCTCTATCGCGACGGTGCCCCAGTTGCCTTCGAGGCGGCGGCCGTTTCCAATTCGATCAAGAACAACCGCGATACGCTCATCGAGCTTTCCTTTACCGAAGGGACCGGCAGCGTGCGATTCTGGACCGCCGACCTCACCGCCGAATATGTACGGATCAACGCCGACTATCATACGTAAGAAAACGGAACATGAATACTTCCGAGGCGCGTCCGCCGGCGCGGAAATCTTGGCTCGCTATCGCATGGCGGATCGTACGCGCCCCATTGATTGCCTATCTGGTGGTGCTGCTCGCGATGATGTTTCTCGAAAATAGTTTAATCTACCACCCCGCTAAGCTGCCACAAGACAGCCGGCCGCCTACCGGCCTTCCGATCGAGGAGGCCCGCTTCACGTCGGGCGACGGGACGCAGCTACACGGCTGGTATCTGGCCCATGAGCATCCTCGCGCGGTCGTTCTCTTTTGCCACGGTAATGGCGGCAATGTGACCGATAGGGCCGACGCCGTCCGCGCGTTGCACGACCGCTCCGGCGTCTCGGTGCTGGCGTTCGACTATCGCGGCTACGGCAAGAGCGAAGGCAAGCCCAACGAACGCGGCGTGCTGGCAGACGCCCGCGCGGCTCGCAGATGGTTGGCGAAAAAGGCGAACGTGCCGGAGGGGCAGATCGTCCTCATGGGCGAGTCGCTCGGCGGCGCGGTAGCCGTCGATTTGGCCGTCGACGGTGCCCGAGCCTTGATCTTGGAAAACACGTTCAGTTCACTGCCGGACGCGGCCGCACATCATTTTCCGTGGGTGCCGGTGCGTTGGTTGATGCAAACGCGGTTCGACTCGATTGCAAAGATTGGCTCGTACCGCGGCCCACTGCTCCAAAGCCACGGCGACCGCGACAGCATCGTCCCGTTGCGATCGGCCCAACAACTTTTTGAAGCCGCCAACGAGCCGAAGGAGTTCATTTTGATACCGGGCTACGACCACAACGATGGCCGCTCGGCGGGGTATTATGAACGGCTGGGGGCGTTTCTTGGTGGTCTCAAGTAGGTCCGTTCGGCCGGAACGAACCATCGTGCCCAGTCGCGGGAGAACCTTGAATTTACCTACTTTGCCGCTCGATGGCCTTCGGCAATCGGCTGGTCCTTGCCGAACTCATAGAGATCGTGGTGGCCGGTCATCGGCATACCCTGCGAAGGGGCAAGCGATCGCAAATCGAGTGCCGACAAATCGCGTGAGCCGGTCTTCGCATTCTCGTTTTCTTCGCCGCTTCCGCCCGTCGAGGCAGTCGTCCCAGGGGCGTCGATTTGTCGCGGACGTGGCGGAGCGATCGGTCGTACCGGTGCGTTCGGCTGCGGGGCGGGCATCGGTGCGGCATCCGGTCCATTGCCTTCGTGCTTCTTAGGCGTCGACGGCGTCGACTCCGACAAGGGGCTTTCTTCCGCCGCCATCGCTTCACCGCTAAATTGTTCGTTCGGGCCCAGGCTCAACTCCTTGGGTTTGGTGAAGCCATAGTCCAAATAGGTTGCCGCCGCACGCGCCTTCCCGCGCCGCCGTGCATCGAAATAGGCCTTGCCCGGCCAGGGGCCTTCCGTCAGATAGACGCCGTTGTATTCCAAGAGCGAACCCTTGCGGAGATGGACCTGCGAGATCGATTTTGCGTAATTCGTCAGCGAACGATAATAGTCGCTCTCGGCCTGGGCAAGCTCGCGCTGCGCGGAGAGCAGGTTTTCAATGGCGTTGTTGCCCTGATTGGAATCCGTGTTCAGGACTGCTTCCCAAGCTTCCACATTCCGCTGGGCCGCTGCGCGTCGATTGAAGTTCGTTGCCGTAAGCACGAGGTCGGCTTCCATATCGCGAATGGCAAAGGCCACCTGGTGCGAAACTTCCAACTCAATTTCACGGAGCTTGGCGTGATCGCGGGCGAGCGTAAGTTCGGCATTGCGGACGCCGGAAAGCTGCTTGCGGAACCCGAGTGGGATCGAAGCTTCAAAGCCGATATGCCAGTCTTGGAATCGCCCGGTGGCCAGATTCTCGAAGGCACCGCCGAAGTCGGCCCCGCCACCGTCCTCAACTAAATTGTGCCCCAGCCCGAGCCAACGATAAAAGGCGACCGCATCGACGCGCGGCAAGAGGTAGTTTTTGGCGGCAATCAGTTCCAATTCGCGCTGCTTGATGCGGAATCGCTCTTCGCGAATTTCCACGGAACGGCACATCGCCTCGCTCTGAACCTGGGTCCAATCGAACGAAATCTTGGCGGTCGTCGGATCGTCGGCCGGGCGAATCAACCGGCCGTCGGTGGCGGCAAGGCCCATCATGTAGCGCAACTTGCTCTCGGTCTGAAAGAGTTGTGCCAAAGCCTGCTCGGCCGTGCTGCGGAATAAGAAATACTGCGCTCGGGCCTGGGCCTCGGCCGCCGCCTCGCCTCCCCGGGCACCGCGCGTATACAGCGCATAAACTCGCTGCCACGTCTTCAGTGCGCTATCGCGACCTTGCACGGCGGCGTCGAGGCTGCGATAGCCGAAGTAAAGCTCCCAGTAGGCGGCTTCCACATCGGACACCATATTCCGCACGCTGGCCTCGAACGTTGCTAGACTGATATCCGCATTGAGGCGCGCCAGTAGCACGCCTTGATTGAAACCGGGGATGGAGCCTGGACCCGCGATGCGGTTGAACTCGGCACCGGCCCCTTGCAATAACGGCTGGCGGACCTCCATTTGAAACTGCGTCGTCCAGGCACTTGGAAAGAGCCGGGTTGTCGTGTTCGATTGCATGTCGTAGGAAGTCGAGTTGCTGATCGAAACGACGCCGCCGTTGGCATTGGTCTTGCTGATCGACGATCCAAATTGAGCCGCGTCCTGCTGAAGTTCCTGCGGCAGAACGCCGCCAAAGCTCGGCGCGACGTTGCGCGGCTCGTGGTTGCGTTCCCAAAATATGCTGTTCGACCAGGTGGCATCAAAGAGCGAAAGGCCAGCCTCGATTCCAAAGCGGGCATCGGTTTCGGTGATCGCCGGGTCGTAAATCGTGGGAGCGGCCTGCAAGTTGCCGGTGAGGGATGTGGGTGGTCCCTGGACTTGCCCGCCGATCGTCCGCATGACCTTGGCGTTTTCCAGGGCCAGGCGCACCGCGTTTTCAAGTTTAAGATCCCAATAGTCCTTGGGCTGGGGACCGCCAAGCGAAAAAGGGCGAATGCTTCCTTCAACTTCGCTAAAGGGCGGTTCCGGCACGTCGGGTTTGTCGATGGTGGCGGCATACCCCAAATAGTGCGACAGGTCGCCATTTTCATGGAGATAGACCGGCTGCTGAGCCGTGCAGCCAGCTAGCACCGCCAGCAAGGCGAGCATAACAGCAGCACGTTTCGGGGGCCTGCAACGCATGGGTCGCGTTCCTCGAATCCAAGTTGTCGGCGCGTGATGCACACACATCATGCCAACAGCTTAATTGTCCACACCATCTGCCGGACGGATGCCTTCGCGAGCGCAATGGGTGCATCTCGCCGAAAGCAAATAACCGGCAAAGTTGATATCGACCACCCAAACCTCAGACTTGCGGGTTTCTGCGCAATAGGAAAAGTTGATGAAACCACAATAAACTTCTTATTTTACCCAGATATCCACCGAGGTGGTTAAAATGCTAACCTCCACTCGTTTCACCGCTAAAGAAACAAAGGGTGCAGAACGATTCGTTGTCTCGAACATCCCTCCGTTCGTGGCCTTCCACAAGGACGGATGGTCGAGTCAAGATTCAATTTCCCGCACGGACGATCCGACCCAGCGCGACTCGCCGTAGGGCAGACCGGTCTGGCTACTGCCGCGAATGGCGGCCAATCCCGCCTCTTCGGGCGTAGGCCGACAAGCACCGCCGACGCACCGCCAATCTTTGTCAAGGTAAATATTTCTGCTTCCTTTTGTCCTTCA
>JANXOJ010000199.1 GCA_025353625.1 Planctomycetota bacterium
CTTCGTACTGCCCGGAGCCTTCGTACTGCCCGGAGCCGTGCTATTCGTCCTACTGCCCCGACTATAGCAGCAGCTATAGCAGCTATTGCAACCCGAGCAGTAACTGCTACCCAAACAATTGCTGGAACAGCCATTGCTCGGATGAAAAGTACCCTCACAATGATTCGTACAAGCACGACAGCAGCTACAAGAACAGTTCCCATAACCGTCCGTCGCAGAGCCGGATGCCGACCAGCGGCAACTTTCAGAATCATGGGCAGAACAGTTCCGGTCAGTTTAACCGCAATCCGGCAAGCGGCAACAACCGCAGCTTGGCCGGCAACAACATGAGCGGTGCTGCGAATGCAGCCCACACCGGTCGCCGCTAAGCGAACGGTGGATTGACCCGGGCGAGTGCCCACGATGAACTCTCGAAAAAGCCCACGTCCTGCGGGACGTGGGCTTTTTTTCGTTTTTGAGCTATTCAAATCTAAAATTGGAAATCTCACATCTCCCGACTTCCGTCCGTCTCCTCCGCAGTCCCCAACTTCTTCCCTATTTTTACTCCTTCCAAACCGATCTCGGTCGATGGTAGAATCGAGTCTCGCCGCGACGGCCGTCGCGCGGCCCGCTCTTTCACCCGGATAGTACCATGCCAAAATCTGAACGCGAACACGAAGGCCCGCTGGAAATCGCCCTCGTCGGCGACCTGACGGACAATCAAGCCGAGTTGTGCGACAAGCTCCTCACCGTCGAGCCGGGCGGCGAGTGCATCCTTTATTTCGATTCGCTCGGCGGCAGTCCCTACTGCGGCGTCGCGCTGACTTCGCTGATCTTGCTTCGCGGCCTGCGCGTGACAGGTATCGTGGCCGGCGAGTGTTCGTCTGCCGCGCTCTGGCCATTTGCCGCCTGTCAAAAGCGAATGGTTACGCCTCTAAGCGTGTTGCTGTTTCATTCCATGAAGTGGCAGAGCGAGGACAATGTGGGCCTGATCGAAGCGGCCGAATGGGCACGGCACTTTGGCCAACTCGAAAAGGACATGGATGTGCTACTCGGCGAGTTGTTTGCCACGGCGACGGAAAAAATATCGCAATGGACAAAAGCCGGCCGCTACGTAACCGGACCCGAGCTTGCCGACGAGGGCTTGGCGGAATTGATCCCACTAAAACCGCTCGGCATTTTCAAGCCCCGCAAAAAGAAATGACGCGCGAAACACCCCGCCGCGATTTCCTGCTCGGTCGCATCGCCGGCGAAGTGCCAATCACCGTGCCACAAGCACAATCGATCGCTGCCGTCGATCCATATCTCTTGCGGCTCTCGCGCCGGGCCATGGCCTGCGAATTTGAAATCTGCCTGCCGGCCGCTATTGCAGGCGAAGCTACGGCAGTTGCCCTTGAAGCCCTCGATCTTGTGCAATCGCTCGAACGTCAGTTGTCGTACTTTCTGCCCGATAGCGA
Organism: Planctomycetota bacterium; assembly: GCA_025353625.1. GTDB lineage: Bacteria > Planctomycetota > Planctomycetia > Pirellulales > Thermoguttaceae > JANXQG01. The sequence continues at coordinate 1,437 of JANXOJ010000199.1, forward strand.
AATCTCGGCGATCAATCGCACCGCGGCCAATGGACCGGTGGAAGTCGAACCCCGCTTATTCGTACTTCTGCAACAAGCAATGCAACTTTGGCACGAGACCAACGGTGCCTACGACATCACCGCCGCCCCGCTCTGGGTTGCCTGGGGTTTTGCTCGCCGCGCCGGCACTATTCCATCGCCCGAACAATTGGCAGAGGCAATGTCGCGCGTCGGCGGGCAATATATCGAACTCGATGCGGCAAACCGCACGATTGGCTTCCATCGCAAAGAGATCGAACTCAATCTCGGCAGCATCGGCAAGGGATATGCGGTCGATCGCTGCGTCGAGCATCTTCAAGCGGCGGGTGTCGCCGATTTTCTCGTTCACGGCGGCTTTAGCAGCGTCGCCGCACGCGGCTTCGCCGATGCCGCCGACGCGGCCTGGACGGTCGGCATCAAAGACCCACTCAACGACGAACACCGCCTGGGCCAATTGGAACTACACGATCGAGCCTTGGGAACTTCCGGCACGCAGTTCCAATCGTTCCGCTACCAAGGCAAACGCTACGGCCACATCCTCGACCCCCGCACCGGCTGGCCCGCCGATGCTTCGCTGGCCGCAACAGTCCTAGCCCCCACCGCCGCCTTAGCCGATGCCCTATCGACTGCGTTTTATGTCCTAGGGCCAGATGCACTAACCTCCGCTCTCCCGTACTTCAAAGAGGAGCCGGTGGCGGACGCGACGAGCTCACGGCATTCTACTTGCGCCGGTGCGGAGTGCAATCCGGAAATCGCGGCCATCCTCTTTTCCCCGCGATCTCAAGCATGCGGCTACGAAACGCACTCCATCGGCTTTGAATTGCCAGACTTATTCGCATAAAACCCTCAACCGAATGCTATCGCCAACCTACTCATCTCGCTCCGCGAGATGAGAACGTTTCGTCTTGCACGTTCGCAGGCTTTTTCGATAGGATATCCTCTCGATCCTTACGAACCACCCACCACCCGCCATGCCCCACCCGCAATCCAAACCCATTTCCACACGCCTGCGGCGGAGACTTTTTCCGATTGCCGCGTTGGGCATTGCGCTATTGGCGGCTTGCGGATTGGCCGAAGTGGGGCTTCGTATTTGCGGATACGGCCGCGCCTACACGAACCCGATGGGTTCGTTCTTCGAGCCCGACGCGCTTACCGGCTGCCACGGCAAGCCCAATTTCGTGGGCCGCTTTCGCCGCGCCGATTTCGATGCCCACGTCGAGCACGATGAGAATGGCTTCCGCCGCACCGAGGCAGGCGACCCATCCGTCGGGCCGCCAAAGCACGATCTCTACGTCCTAGGCGATTCGTTTGTCTGGGGATACGGCGTCGGTCAGCACGATCTGCTCACAAATCAAATGGCGCGGCTCATGGCCGGGTATCGAATTCACAACGTCGGGCTAATCGGCTCGGGCACGCTGATCGAGTACGTCCTTTTCCAACATTACATTCAGGACCAGCTCAAGCCGGGCGATACGGTCGTGCTGGTTTTTTTCGGCAACGACTTTGGCGACAACATCGGCCAGCACAACAGCGACCGGCTGTATGCCAAAATGGTCGACGGACAGATCGAACTTGTGCCCCCGCCCCAGGTCGAAACACTTAAGCACCAGTGGAAAAACCGCCTGAAGGATGCCTCGTGTCTCTTTAATTTGGCAACCTATTGCATCGACCGATTCCAGCAAGCTCGCAACGCCGGCGGAGTCTACACGAAGGGTCAGAGACTGGTGATACCAGCGGAAACGATTCGCGGCGAATCTTCCGACGATGGCCCAGCGGTACGGATTACGCGGCATTATCTCGCCGAGTTGAAGAAAGCCTGCATCGAAAAGCAGGTACGATTCCTCGTTACCTACGTACCGGGCCAGGCCGAATTGCAAGAAGACGATATTTCCGCCACGAGCGACCTCTCCGAATCGGAGGAGGTCGCCTATCGTCGGGCGTTCGATCGTGCCGTTGGGGCGTTATCGCTGGAAACTATCGACCTCATGGCACCGATGGTCGCCGCCAAGAAGTCTGGTCGTTTTGCCCGCATGACCTTTGCACGCGACTTCCATTGGAACGCCGCCGGGCATACCATCGCCGCCGAGACGATCGCCGCCGAGATCGCAAGGCGCGACAAATAGTCCGACGTTTGAATGCTGGAACCGGCCCGCGCAGTTCCGGCGGTTCGTCCGCGCCAGTTCGTGAAATCCTTGACTTTTTCTGGAGGTCGTGTACAATTCCGGAGACGTTCGCAGTCCGCCCGATGCAAAACACCCCCACCTCAGGAGGGCTTTCGCCGTGACGTTTCTATTTCACAAGAACTACCCCCGGTTGTCGGCGGTTTTGGCATGTTTGATGGTGGCCGCATTGGCCGCTCCGGTTTACGCAAGCACGATTTTTCAAAGCCAATTCAACACGGATCGCGAAGGCTTTGCGCCCGGCTTCGGTGCCAATGTGGGCACTGGGGCCGTATGGCGGTCCAGCGGTGGAAATCCGGGCGGTTATCTTGGAGCCGACGATCGAGGCAGTTTGGGCGCGTTTACGTGGTGGTACACTGCTTCCTCGGGGGATGGAAGCGGCTTTTTAGGCAACGATACGGCCGCTTATGGCGGTAGCCTGAGCTACGATGCTCGACTGTTTAACCCGTCGGGGAGTTATTACCAAACCACCAACGATTATGACGTACGACTTTTAAGCAACTATAACGGCGGAACGGTACTCGCCTATTTTGGCGGGTTTCAGCCGACGACAAGTTGGGCGACATTTACCGTACCGTTGTTGGCTTCCGGCGGATGGCAGAAATTCATCGGGTCAAACGCGTATACCCCTGCGACCGAGGCCGAACTTATTGGCGTTCTCGGAAATGTCCAGCAAATGGATATTCGCGGCAACTACCTCAGCGGGGAAGACGGTTCGGGACTCGATAACGTCACGCTTGCATCGGCAGTACCGGAGCCTGGCACGGTATGTTTGCTGTCGGCGATGATCGGTGGACTCTTGGCTTATCGTTCCTGCTTCCGAGCGCGAGTTGTCGGCAAGATATAGCATAGCGGTTGTCCTAAAACCGTCCGTGCAAAAAAAAGTTACTATGCCCGACGATTCCCAAAACTCGCCAATCGAAGAAATCTTGCCGGAAAGTCCGGCGGTTGACGTACCGACGCCTGTCACCGGAACTGAGCCGACATTCGACCTTTCGATCTTCGTCGAACAATCGGCCATTTCCCTTCGTTTTGAATGTGCCGGACATACCGAGGAATGGACCGCCCCGAAAACGGTGGTTCGCCGTGCCCACAAAGCCGTGCCAGTCGATTCGGTCTTCGATATCCTTGGGGCCGGACCCGTTCTCGGCTGCCTGCTTCGCAACGCGGTTACGAATGAGCCTCAGTATCTCATGGTCCCCCGTGCGGTCAACGCGCTGACCGATCGCGTGATGAAGGCGTTACGCAAGATACAGAAGGACGCGGCGAAGGCGGCCGGTGCCCACACGGTGCGTGAGACCGAGGCAATCGCGTCCAAGTAGCAAAACGCCCGCCCCTTCCCTCTCGGGTTTACGGGAGAGGTCAATGCGCTCCCGGTCTCGATATCCAGCCGAAGTCTAGCCCGAAGACAAAGACCATCAACGAGAGGATGAAGATCAATCCAACGTAGGTGAGGATTTCCTGCACGCGCTCGTCGGCCGGTTTGCCGCGGATGCCTTCGTAGAGCAGCAGGACTAGATGCCCGCCGTCGAGGACCGGAATCGGCAGGAAGTTAATCACGGCCAAATTTGCGCTCAGCAGCGTAAGAAAGAGAAACAGGTTGCCAACGCCAAGCCGCGCTTCATGCAAAGCGGCAAGGATAATCGTCCAGGGGCCGCCCAAGTTTCGCAGTGAGATGTTGCCCTTCGTCATGCTGTGGAGCGAGCGATAAACCATTAGCGTGGCGTTTGACGTTTCGTGTGCCCCCATGCTCAAGGCTTCGCGGAAGTTGTCCGTGCGCTGGACGACCATCGCCGGCTCCAACCCCCAGCCGCGTTGCGACTCAAACCAGTTCGTCGCCGCGACGGGCGTCAACTTGGCAGTCATCTCATCCTTAGCTCGCCGCCACTTGAATTCCACCGTGGTGCCCGGATTTCCGCTTTGCAAGGCATACATGAAGAGGGGCCAATTCCGCGCGGTCGCTCCGAAGTCGAGCGCAATCTCGTTCTGGCCCATTTCGCTGTCGGGGTACTTTGCTTGCAACTTCTGAATCTCGTCTTTCGGAGGCGGAACGATCTTTGCAAGGACGATTTCATCGCCCGCTTGCAAGCCGGCCTTGGCGGCAGGGCCGTTAGGCTCGACGCTCTTAACGGTGTTCGCGACATAATAAGCCAGCCCTAACTCCGAAATGGCAACGGGGCAATCGGGGATTTCCGAAGGTGCATAACGGGACTTTGGTAGCAGCGTGACTTTGATCTCCAGCGGCTTGCCTTCGCGTTCCAGGACCAGCGTCAACTCTTTGCCTGCCAGCGAATGTAGCTTGTCCGGCAGCGTCATCGGGTCTTCAATCGCTTTGCCGTCGATCGACTTCAAAAGATCCCCCGGCTTAATATCGGCCTTGGCCGCTGGCGAATTCGCCTGCACGGCCGCAACGGGACCAATAGTCATCGCGATGCCAAATTGCCGCATGGGGCTTGCCGGCACGGTGATGGTCGCCACTTCCGCTTTCTCGCCCAGCTTCTTCGTCCGTTCGACGGCCACCTTCAGCGGCGTATCCGAATGTACGGTCAAGTAATCTTCGAGCTGCGCAAAAGTCTTCATCGGTTCGCCATCGATCTCGACGATACGATCGCCCGGCAAGAACGGCGGATCGGCTTTGGCGGCCGCCGATTCCGGCAGGAAGGGTAATATGTTCTTCTCGTTGCGGAGCTTCAATTCCGAAGCACTGCCGACGCCAATCGCCGGTCGGCCGCTCATCATCTGCGGCTTCAGGATGATCTCCAACGGCTCCTTGACGCCCGGTCGCTCGACGACAATCGGCACGCCATGATCGACGTCGCCGGTGACGATCTCCTCGGTCATGCGGCGAAAGCTGCGGACCTTGTTGCCGGCAACTTCGCGGACGACATCGCCGGAACGAAAGTCCGATTGCCACGCTGCCCCGCCTGCCATAACCTGCCCCACTTCGCAAGTATGCAGGCGAACGCCGAGAAAAAACGCGATCACGGCCAACACGAGGGCGAAGATCATATTCATAATCACGCCGGCCGAGATAATGGCGATCCGCTGCGGCACGCTCTTTGCCGGGTAACTGCGGGGATCGAACGCCAAATCGTCGGATGTTGAATTGCCGTTGGTTGAAGGCGAAGAGGGGGCACCGGTTGCCTCGGCCTGCCTTGCTCGTTCCATCTCCTTACGAAGCTGCGCCGGATTATCTTCCTGTCCGAGCATTTTTACATATCCGCCTAGCGGCAGCGCACCAATGCCGTAGAGCGTTTCGCCCCAGCGGAAACTGAACAGCTTTAAGCCGAAGATATCGAAGCCGATGAAGAACTTCTCGACCTTCACACCACACATCTTGGCCACGGCAAAGTGGCCCAACTCGTGGACGAAGATCACGAACCCCAAACCCAGTGCAACCTCCAGCCCGGCAAACCACATGCTCGGGTCGGACCAACCTGCGGCAATCAAGCACCAATCCAATGAAGTATCTCCTCGCGAGCCCAACGGTCGGCAGCCAGCACTTCTGCCAGCCCCGGATTGGGATCGTAGTTATGATTTCGCAAAATATCTCGGCAAGCCGGCACGATCCGATCGAATCGCAGCCGGCCCTCAAGGAACGCGGCAACCGCCGCCTCATTCGCCCCATTCAGGACTGCCCCCGCCGTCCCGCCTTGTCGGGCGACTTCCAGGCCAAGCTCCAGGGCCGTAAAACGTTCCAAGTCGGGCGGGATGAACTGCAACAGCATCGCCTGCCGCCAGTCAATTTTAGTCGCAATGCCCTCGCATCGCTGCGGCCAGGTCAACGCGAACTGTATCGGCAACTTCATATCCGGAGGACTCAATTGAGCGATCACCGACCCATCCACGAATTCTACCATAGAATGGACGATCGATTGGGGGTGGATCATGACGGCAATTTCGTCGTTGGCCAAATCAAAAAGCCAGCGGGCCTCAATAATCTCCAACGCTTTGTTCATCAAAGTGGCCGAATCGACGGTGATTTTCGGCCCCATATCCCAAGTCGGATGGGCCAAGGCTTCCGCAACCGTCACGGCAGCCAACTGTTCGATGGTCCGCGTCCGAAACGGCCCGCCGCTGGCTGTAAGGATAATACGTCGTAACTCCCCCCGTCGGCCCGACTGCATCGCCTGGAAGATCGCACTATGTTCGCTATCGACGGGCAATATCTGCGCCCGTTTCTCGCGTGCCAATCGCATGACCAGGGGGCCAGCCATAACGAGGCTTTCCTTATTTGCCAGCGCGACCGTTTTTCCGGCTTCCAGGGCCGCCCAAGTCCCGTGCAGGCCAGCACTTCCGACGATTGCGGAAACGACCGTATCAACCTCGGCATGGCTCACCACCGAGGCGATTCCATCCGGCCCAACGAGCAACTCGATTTCCGGCGGAACGCTCGAAGCGTCCCATCTTTCAGCGGCGCGCGGATCGGTTATCACGATCCATCGAGGCCGGAACCGACATGCTTGCTCTTTCAATAGCTCAATGTTGTTGTGTGCCGATAGGGCCACAACGTTTAGCATTCCCCCCGAATTGGCGATGACATCGAGCGTGCTGCGGCCAATGCTTCCGGTCGAGCCAAGGACGGCGATATTTTTCGCGGGATGGGTCATTCGCAATGGTGATAAAACGTATTCATCTCACTCCGCGAGATGTCGGTCGGGATGGCATCGCAAAAACGTAACACTTTACCGGAGTGAAGTAAATTCGAGGCAGATTACTTCGTGGGGTAGGTTTTTAACCTGCCTGAATTCTGGGC
>JANXOJ010000595.1 GCA_025353625.1 Planctomycetota bacterium
CGGCCGCAGCGATCGTCATCAACACGCTGATGAACATCGTCGGCTTTGGTGCATTGATGATCGCCTCGCACCAAGGACTTCATAGCCTCGGTCGCGTCCTAACGCTCGGCATGGCTTGCTGCCTCCTAGCCTGCCTCGTGATGCCGAGCCTCCTGCAAATCCTGCCCGACATGCGGCCGCAGATGCGGCGCACCCCATCGACGCCGACCAAGATTCAAGACGTGGGCATTGATCTCTCGACCGCAGCAACTGGCGTTCGGGCGGTGGCACCTGCCATCCGACGACGAACGGCGTAAGTCCGTCATTCCTGAAGGATTCGCCGGGAGATATTGTCAATAGTTGTGTATGAAGGATATTCAGGCGGCGACTTGGGGGACCATAATTCCGTCAACGAAGACGGTTCCTTTGAGGACTTCCGAGAGGATTGTTGATCCGTTGATGTGCCTCCATTTCTTAGAAGCGGATTGCATCCGTTGGTAGACCATCTCCAGGAAAGCTTTACGGTCTCTTAGTTGCTGCATTCAAAACGAACGACGAGTACTTTGCTGAGGGTTGCCAGGAGCCGGTTTTCGGTGTGACCGCAGTGCTACTCCGTCTCCCGGGGAGGCTTACTTGCAGGAGGGCCAGCGAGTTCGAGAAGCCTCGCTCGCATCGCGCGGACGCGTGCGGGCTGCTCCAGCGCGAGGTTCTTTCGTTGTCGAACGTCCGCAGCGAGATGGTAGAGTTGTTCAAGTGGTGCGTCAGGCTTTATCTGCCCGCGATCGTCGATGTCGCTGTTGATGAACCCCATCTTGGCATACGGCAGGCCAAAGGGACGGCCGATTTCGGGAGCAGTATAGCCCAGAGACCCTTGTTTCGGAAAGTATATCCAATCGCCCTGACGCAGGACGATGCCCTTGGTCCCCTGCAACAGGGCTTCGGTGCGTTTCGCGGGTGCTACGTTGGGCCGGAGCAGTGCGGCGAGTTCGCTACTGCCGTCTGGTGATGCTCCCTTGGGCAGAGCAATATTGGCCGCTTCGGCGAGCGTGGCCATGAAGTCTACTTGTACAAAGAACTCCTTTCGCACCGTGCCCGGCGGGATATGTCCCGGCCAGCTTGCGATGCAGGGCACGCGATGTCCGCCTTCCCAGGCATCGGTCTTTTGGCCGAGCAGTTCGCCGTTGGTCCTATGACCGGCGCGCATCGCGGTAGACTCGTACCGGCCGCCGTTATCGCTGGTGAAAATGACCAGCGTGTTCTGGGCCAGTCTGTTCTTTTCCAGGGCGTCGAGCACCAGGCCAACGCAATAGTCGAGTTGCTGTGCGTAATCGCCGTAAAGCCCGGCCTTGCTTTTCTTGCGGAATTGCCGCGCTGGGTCGATCGGATTATGCACTGCGGCAAGAGCGAGGTAGAGGAAGAACGGCCGGCCAGCTTTCTGTTCCGCAAAGTAGCG
>JANXOJ010000637.1 GCA_025353625.1 Planctomycetota bacterium
GTTGCCCTCGGTGGGCACCTCGGGGCATTAAAAACGACTCCTGCCACCTTTTGTGCCCCCGGCTATAAGGAAGACTCGCCGAGCGGCACCGCGCTGAAGTTCGGCGAGATCGTCGCCCGACAGATGGGCCTGACCGAGCACATCCACGGCCGCAGCGGCCGGCCAGGCAAGCGGCCGCACGGCGAGATCGGCTACCATGCCATTCGCGTCGGCGACAATCCGGACGAGCATACCGTCGTCTTTGCCATGCTCGGCGAGACGATGGAACTGACCGTCCGAGCGAGCAACCGCGACTGCTACGCGCAAGGGGCGCTGGCCGCCGCCAAGTTCCTCTCCGGCAAACCGCCTGGGCTGTATGGGATGAGCGACGTGCTGGGGTCGCTTGAGCGCGTCCGCCTGCGATATTGCGTTAAACCAAGTCGGTGGCGATTGAAATTGCCTCGCGAAAATTCCCGCAATGGAGGCAACATACGGCAAGCAGGCGGCGCGACTCTTCGCCGGGGCAATTCGCGCGGTAGTCGCGGGCCTCGCGGAGGGCGTCGGTCCATTGTCGAGCGTGCAGCGCGAGCAGGGCGCGCTCGCGAATCGCATTGCAAGTTTCTTCGGCCTGCCTCAGCAAACGCAGGTCGCATTTGCAGCGACGGCACTCGTCGCTCCAATGCTGCACGGCCCGGCAGACGGGGCAGGCAAGCTCGGTTTGAGAAATCTCTTCGGCCACGGCGATCAGGCGTCCTGGAGGTAGAAGATGAGGTCTTCCAGTTCGGCGCCCGCGTTTTTGATTTGCGGCAGCGAGCCGGTCGCGGATGCGTCGGCCAGTTCCTTGACCATGCGGTCGATTTCCTGCCGGTCGTCGTCGCCAACCTTGGGCACGATGTCCAATGCTTTTGCGATCAAATCTTGCGACCGCGCAACGGCTGCCGCGACATCCGAGGGCAGGTGTGCTGAGGCGCCGACACTAATGGACGATTCCGGCCCGTGCCGCGATGGCGACGTTCGCGCGGCGGGCCGCGTTTTCGCGTTGAATCGCGAGACGGAGTTTTCGAGCGTCAATTGCGTTCGCAAGCCGGTAACGTGTTCGATCGCCGTTACCTTGAGCATGCCGTTGAGATCCAACTCGAAGCGGACGAGAATCTCGTTGCCGCGTTCGATCTGGGATAGTCCCTCGATACAGAACTCGCCGATGTACTGGTTGTAGCGAGCGTCTTCCCGCTCGCCCTGGTAGACGCAAATCCGCGCGACCTTTTGGTTGTCGTACATGGTCGTGAACATCTCGGATCGCACTGCCGGCAGCGGCGTGTTGCGTTGAATGATGGGTGAGAAGCAATGGTGGGACGTCTCGCCGTCAATTTCGCCAACGGCCTCGATGCCGAGCGTGTGCGGCGTGATATCGACCAGCACCGGCCCCACATCAATGCCGTTGATGAGCGCGCCTTGCACCGCCGCCCCCAGAGCGACGCACAGGTCGGGATCGACCTCGGTATGCAGTTCCCGGCCCAGCCGCTGCTGGAGCAAGCGGTGGACCAGCGGCGTGCGGCTCGCTCCGCCCACAAGGACCACTTTGTCGATTTGATCGGCGGTCAAGTGTGCGTCGTCGAGCGACTTGTCGACGCAATGCAGCGTCTTTGCCAAAAGCGAGTCGATTAGTTCCTCGTACTCGAAGCGCTGGATCTCCATTGTGAGATTCAATGCCGCGCCGTCTTTCTCGGCGATGAACTCTTCCTCGATCGTCGTCGCGGCCTCGGCGGAAATGTTTCGCTTGGCCTCTTCGACCGCCCTGAGGACGCGCGATTTGGCAACCGGCGAATTCCGCAAATCGATGCCGTTCTTCTTGGCGAACTTGTCGCAGACATAATCCAGCAGGAGCCGATCGAAGTCGTCGCCGCCGAGGTGCGTGTCGCCGTGACTGGCGAGAACCTCGACGACGCCCCGCTCGATCTGCACGATGGAAACGTCGAACGTTCCGCCGCCCAGATCGTAAACGAGCAGTCGCTCCAACGTCTCGGCGTCGGGATTGTAGGTGAGCGAAGCGGCGGTCGGCTCGTTGATGATGCGGACGACTTCCAGCCCGGCCAGTTCGCCCGCCGTGCGAGTTGCCGAACGTTGCACGTCGTTAAAGAAAGCCGGCACCGTGATGACCGCCTTGTGAACCGGGTGCCCCAGAAACTTTTCGGCGCGTTCCTTCAGACGACCGAGAATGATTGCCGAGATTTCCTGCGGGGCGTAGTCGCGATCCCCCAGGCGAACCGTCGCATCCTCGCCCATCTTGCGCTTGATGGAACGCACGGTTCGCTCCGGGGCCAAGACCCATTGATTTTGGGCCGCCGTGCCGACCAAAATTCGGCCTTCGGCATCCAGCCCCACGAC
>JANXOJ010000711.1 GCA_025353625.1 Planctomycetota bacterium
GTGTTGCCGCCCAAACTATCAATATCATCGCCGCCGCCAACCGCAGGCACTCCGTGCGGAAGCATGCCATTTCTGCCGCCTCCTTCGCCACCGAGTCTACGATCTCGGCCACCCAGAGGAGCCGTCGGCCGTCCTTCGCCATGAACTCGAATGGGCTGTCCATCGACGCCGCTTGCCGGATTCGCGGCATCTGGCGGAGCAACCGGGATCGTCGGCTCGTGGACGACTTCCTTGCCCCACGTGCCATCGGTCCAATGGGGAAGCGGCGAACACAAGATGGGATTGATCGTCAGCGGATCGGCAACCTCGGGGTCCAGGTGGCCCCAGGTCTCGGACAACTCCGTGGAAGATTTCAGGCTGAAAAATGCTTGGAGCTTATCCAGTTCGCCGACCTTCTCCCATTCCGGCTCGCCGGACGAGCCGGGAATCACCTCGGCTCGTTGCACAAAGAAGCCGCGATAGTCGGGGACGTCGCGCGTGGGGCTTTCCACGGCGGCACCCGTGAAGGTGTCGCGGTATTTGGCCGTTTGACTCTTTAATGGAATCAAGCCCGTCAAGGCCACCCAACGCATGCCTTGCACCACATTGCCGACCTCCATCGCACCGCGACCGGCGGAGGCTCGCAATTGCTCGACCGGCAACACTTCCGGCATACCGCGAGGTCTGCGCGGTGCAATCGGCGAAAGGACGAGCGGAACCTGCAAATCAAAATCGAGCGGGCGCAACGGCTTTTTGAAGACTTCAATTTCCTTGCCAAATGGCTCGATCTTGCAAACGGTGGCCGGCCCGGTCTCGCCGTCTTTGGGCCCAGCGGATATGGTGTTGGTCGCTTGCGTTGCAAGGCCCTGCAACGTATCGGGCTTCGATTCGTAACTGGGCAGCGTAAATGCCTGATAGGCAAATAGACCGAACAGGCCCGCCACGGCAGCAACAACGATCTTCTCAACGTGATTGAGGAAAAACTGCTGAATCGATTTCGGGTCGAACTTGACTTTGGCTTTCATGGCTGTGCTCCTTTCGCGGGGGTCGCATTCGCGGGGTTTGCCGGGGTTGCGGCGGCAGGAGTCGCAGCCGCAGGAGTCGGAGTCGGCACCGGAGTCGGAGTCGGCGTCGCAGGCGTGCCGGTGGCGGGTTTTCCAGCGGCGGGCGTTGCAGCGGCGGGGGTTGCAGCGGAACTGTCGGCGGCAGCCGCTCCTTGCCCACCGGCAAC
>JANXOJ010000712.1 GCA_025353625.1 Planctomycetota bacterium
TTCCATCGCAATACGATGCTCAACGAAGAGGGCGGCATCGACCCGCAGGAATATCGCTTCTATGCGATGGTCGATCGCGTCGGCACGACGGCTACGACGTGGCTTGGCCTGACGATGATGTGTGCCCAGTGCCACACGCACAAATTCGATCCCATCACGCAGCGGGAGTATTACCAGTTCATGGCCCTCATGGACAATGCCGACGAGCCGACGCACGACTTGCCAACGCCGGAAATCGCTGCTCAACGCGAAGTTCGCAGGCAGCAGATCGAGCAATTCACCGCCAATTTGCCGCAGAAGTACCCAGTTAGCAGCGATGTCCGCTGGCAGCCGCTGGGCGGCAAGGTTGACGTAAAAGCGGCCAGCGGCGTGCCAATCCGCAAGCTTGCGGATGGTTCGTGGCAGTTTGTGGGGAAGCCGTCGGATACCGACACCTATACCGTCACGTTTGACGGCGATGTCCCCTTCGACCGCATCCAGCTGGAGACGATCCGCGAGAACAATATCGGACCTGGGCGGACGCCGCACGGCAATTTTGTCTTGACCGATATCGCCATCACCGCCGCATCGCCCGACGAGCCGGATCATCCGCTCAAGATCAAGATCGCTTCCGCCAAAGCCGACGTCTCGCAGATTCATTTTCCCATCGAAGGTGCGTTCGACAAAGATCCCAAGACCGGCTGGGCGATCGACGTGCCCGCTGGCATACGCTCGCAAAGCGCAACCTTCTTCCTCGACAAAAAATCGATCGCCGCAGCAAAGGGCGGGCAAGCCATGCGGTGGACCGTGCGGATGGCGCAGAACTACGGCGGCCAGCATACGATTGGCCGCATGAGGTTAAGTCTCGGCTCGGCGGAGGGCAAACCGAGTGAAGATCGGCGGCGCGAGGCGTTGGCGCACGGTTTTTCCGCTTGGCTGGAACGTGCCCGCGCTCGACCGGCCCATTGGACGATTTTGAAGCCGCTAGAGGCCAAGGCTAATGTGCCGACGTTGACCATCCAGCCGGACAACTCGATCTATGCCGACGGCGACGCATCCAAGAGCGACCAGTATCATCTAAAGTTTCATACCGACTTACGCGGGCTAACCGCCATTCGTTTGGAAGTCTTGCCCGACGACCGCTTGCCGCGACGCGGCCCCGGTCGCATCTTTTATGAAGGTCCGCCGGGCGATTTTTTCTTGAGCGAGTTCAAACTCTTGCGAGGCGGCAAGCCGCAACCCTTTGCGCGTGCGCTGGAGTCGTATCACGGCGGCAAGTTCTCGATTGAAAAGGCGATCGATGGCGACCAGCAATCGGGCTGGGGCATCGATGGAGGCCAGGGTCGCCGGCATGTGGGCGTCTTCGTGCTCGATAAGCCATTGGCGGAAGCGGGCGAGTTTGAAATCGAACTGCTCTGCGAACGCTATTACGCGGCCGGCCTGGGCCGCTTTCGCATCGCGGTGACGACCGACGCCCAGCCCGAGGCCCGCGAACGGCTCGACGATGTGGAACGGCTGTTGACGGTGCCGGATTCCGCATTAACGGCCGCCGATCGCAATCGGTTGCAAACGCAGTTTTTGCTTGAAGCGCCGGAAATGGCGGCGGCACGGAAGGAACTCAACGCGCTCATCGGCTCGGAGCCGGAGTACCAAACGACGTTGGTCATGCAGGAACGACCGGATGCCAACCAGCGGCCTACGTACGTCCACCATCGCGGTGAATATCTGCAAACGACAAAGCGCGTCGAGCCGGGGACGGTCTCGTTCCTGCCGCAGATGCCCAAGGGGGAACCGCGCAACCGCTTGACGCTCGCCCGATGGCTCGTTGCACGCGACAATCCGCTCACGGCGCGGGTAACGGTGAACCGCCAGTGGGCGGCCTTTTTCGGCTTGGGG
>JANXOJ010000720.1 GCA_025353625.1 Planctomycetota bacterium
GTCGGCCACTCGAAGGTGCTACCGTGACCTTTGAACCCGAGCCCTTCTTGGGCGATTCGTATCACTCGCACAAAGGAACGACGGATTCGTCCGGAATGGTCACCGTCGATCCCGAGTTGAAAGATTTTCCGGGAATCTACGTCGGACTCTATCGAGTCAAAATCTCAAAAATCGTTGCTGGCAAGGAAACCATTCCGGCTCGATACAATGAAAAAACTACTCTCGGTCGCGAGGTTGCGACGGACATCAAGGATGCGCGAGAAAACATCATGTTTCGACTTAAAAGCCGCTAAGAATATAATCGCACATTGGTAATGAGTTGGAATGCACCGACCATGAAAGCTGCCTACATTGAAAAAGTCGGGTCCGTCGAACAAATAATCTACGGCGATCTCCCCAAGCCAAAAGCCGCCGGGGCCAACGTCTTGGTCCTCGTGAAGGCCGTCTCCGTCAACCCCATCGATACCTACGTCCGTTCCGGCGGAGTCGCGATGGATTTGCCCATGCCGTTCGTCCTTGGCTGCGACGTGGCGGGCGTCGTCGATGCGGTCGGCCCCGAGGCCAAGCGATTCAAGGTGGGCGACCGCGTCTGGGGGAGCAACCAAGGTCTGATGGGTCGCCAGGGGACGTTCTCGCAGTTTGCCGCCATCGACGAGCAGTGGCTCTACTCCATCCCCGATGAAGTGTCGTTCGAGGATGCGGCGGCGATCGCCCTAGTCGGCATTACCGCACACTTGGGTCTGTTTCGCGATGCCCAACTCAAGGGCGGCGAAAAGGTCTTCGTACACGGCGGCTCCGGGGGTGTCGGGTCGTGTGTCGTGCAGATGGCTCGTGCCGCGGGTGCCCTGGTCTTAACCACGGCCGGAAGCGATGTAAAGGAGCAGATTTGCAAGAAGCTGGGTGCCACGACGGTGGTGAATTATCGCACCGGCGATGTCGATGACGCGCTGACGAAGTTCGGCAAAATCGACGTCTGGTGGGAGAACCTCCGCGAGCCGAATCTCGAACGGACGATAAGCCGCATGGCGATGCGCGGCCGAATCATCCTCATGGCCGGTCGCGAGGCCAAGCCGACGATCCCCATCGGCCCCTTCTACACCCGCGACATGCGGCTGCTGGGCTTTGCCATGTTCAACGCCCCGGCCGACGAGCAGCGCAAAGCGGCAGCCGAGATTAACCGCTGGATGGCCAAAGGCAGGCTTCGCCCGCAGATCGATCGCGTTATGAAACTGTCGGAAGCGGCCGAGGCGCACAAACTGCAAGAGGCCAACACCGTGCAGAAGAAAGGTTTGCTGGCAGGGAAGATCGTGCTGGTGCCGTGAAATTCTCAATCCAACCAATCTTGATCCTTCAGCCGTTGGGGCGTGTACTCTTCCGTTACGTAGCTGATATCCTTGCTGATGAGGGCTTCGACTTCCAGCTTGAAGCCGTTGTCGAGCATCTTATCGATTTCCTTTTGCCACGATTTTTTGTGGGCGAACCAAGGGTAGCCGGCAATTTGCTTGGCGCGCTTGCGGTCGGTATCGTTCAGGGCGATCTGCACGCTATCGGAAAGCGCACAACGCTCATAATCGCTGGAGCGCAGCCCGAGAAAGCGGGCTTCGGGGATGGCCATGCGTTGCGACTCGTAGGCTAGGTTGATCGAGCCTTGCTTGATGACGCTGTAGATGTAATAGCCCCAGGGATCGTTATCGAGGAGGCAATAGATCGGCAGTTTGAGCTCGTTGTGCAGGCGATAGAGCATCCGCCGCACGCCGCGCGGCGGCTGCCCGGCCCCGTGCGTTAGGATGCAGTTGTTGTTGCGCCAGAACTTGTCCTCGTTAAATCGCTGCCAGACGGTGCCTTTTTCGACGTGGAGAACAAATTTCGCCGTACATTCCTTGAAGCGAATGACCTCCGGTTCCACGATCGATGGAACCGCATATCCGCCGGAACCCATCCGACCGCAGTTGATTTCGTCGCCGCTATCTTCGAGGATAATGTTGCCCACCATACCGCCGCGATTGTCGGCAAACAGATGCAGTTCCTCGCGAAGGCTGCCGAGGATGACCTCCAAATCTTCGATGATCGGATCGCACTCGGCCTGATCTTCAAACGTATTCTCGGACGTAGGTGCGATCTTATGCTTGAGCGTGTAATAGAGACCTCGGATGCTATTGGACTTTCCTTCGCCGATGAGTCGGGAAGCACCCTGGGCAACGAGGATCGTTTGCATGTAGCTCTTGGCCTGGCTGAGGTTGAACAATTGACGGCTGTTCGTTCCCTTGCCCATCTCGAGGATTTTGCGAGTCTTGTTGTAGCGGACGTTGGCCAGACTGCGCGTGGGAATGTCGATGGACAGATCGCGCCCTCCGCCGGCCGCCGTCACGATGCCGTTGGCGAGCGAGACGATCTGCTCGATGGTTTCCGTGTCGCGCGGTTTGAGTTTCGGTTTGGTATCGCTTTTCTTTGCCATTTTGTCTTGCTCGTTACCGATGTTCTTGTTGAAAACGTCCCGCGCTCCGCGTGGAATCCGGGGGCCTACTTCTCTAACGGCTCGGAGGCCGGATCGACGATCAGCACGCTTCCGCCAAAATCCTTTTCCGTCGGCTCGAGCGGTCGCCCGCGATCGTCAAACTGTGCGTCGGCACTCGCGGTTCGCTTCTGGGCAACTTTCATAAGTCGCTCGAGAAGTTGCTCGCGGTCGGTTCCATTGATGGCGTGAACCGCCGTTGCCACCTCGCCCAAGTAGCGAAGGAATATCGCCCTGCGTTGCCCCTCGTGCTTCACCTTCAACCTCTTTCGCAGGAACATCGCCAGCTTGCGGCCAACGGCCTGCAAGGCAAGCCGCAGTTCCTTCTGTATCTCGGGGTAGCTGGCCACGGCCTCTTTCGATTCGCTCGTAAAGGGCACCCAAACGCTGGCCATGTGGACCATCAAGGTGACCGGGCCGCTGGGCAGCGAGCCGCGCGATTGGCTCAGGCCGTACGACCGCCAGTTCGTTCCCATCACCGTTTGCGTGATCGCGCAGGCGGCCGCCTGAAATTGCAGCGGCACGCGATTCGCATACCGCAGAATCGACATCGACTGACCATCGTTGAGGTTCACGTTTTGCATCGCTTCGTGCAGCTTGACGATTTCTTCTTTCTCAAGCTTGCCGGGCGAAACGCGGGGCCGCATCTCGGAGGCGGCAATGATCTTGTCGGCCGCATCGGCTCCGATTCCGTCGAACGTCATGGAAAGGAACTGCCGCAGCGTGCGAGCGTCGCTGGCGTCGAGCATCTCCTTCAAGCCGTCGATCGAGATCCGCTGCGCCGGCGACGTGCCGCCGAAGGCCAAGCCCACCTCGATCAAAAACGGATTGCCGCGATAGACGGAAGGCGGGCGCGTGGCTGCGGCATAGAACTCGCCGGGTATAATTTGATGCAGCCCCTTGAGGATCAAATCCTCGCCGATCGGCACGAGGCAGTCGGTCGCCGGAGCGGGGATTTTCGCCGTCTGGATCGACTTATAGATCGCATCGGCCTCTTGCCGTTCGCACTTGGCGGGGGTCGTGCGAACGCCCAGCTTGGCCCCTTCACAAATCTTGCGAGCGATCGACGGACTGACGCGCGAAAACGACTGGATGAGAAACTGGCCGATCGTGGGAGCCTTCGTCTCCTTGAGCATTCCGACGAGACGCCCAAGCTCGACGCCGTAGGGGTGCGGCTTGATCTCGCGCGGCTCCGGCGGCAGCGTGTCGGTAACGCGGGGACGATCCCAAACGCTGCCGTCGGGGTCGGTGTAATGGACCATAACGTGCGGGTTGGCCATCGCCGTCTGTTCCAAATACTCATCGACGCTGCCGCGACCGCGCTGATAGCGAGCTTCCAACTCGATCGTCACGCGGGTTCCGTGGTCGATTTCGACCCATTCGATGCCGTGTTTCTCCGTATTCCGCCGGCCCTTGTCGTTCGGCTCGATGACCACGCCCTCGCCCTTGCCGTTGAGGATATCCGGGCGGTTGCGCTTGGTGTCGATCTGCAATTCATAGTAGTGGGCATCGGAACGCTTCGAGACCTTCGACATGATCTTTACCGGCTTGCCGGTCGTCAACATGCCGTACATGCCGGCCGCGCTGATGCCAATCCCCTGCTGCCCGCGACTCATGCGCATGCGGTGGAACTTGGAACCGTAAAGAAGCTTGCCAAAGATTAGCGGAATCTGCGCGCGAACGATGCCGGGGCCGTTGTCTTGCACGCCGACCTTGAAGCGATCCTCGCCGACGCGCTCGATATGAACCCAAATCTCCGGCAGGATACCCGCCTCTTCACAGGCGTCCAAGGCATTGTCCACGGCCTCTTTAACCGTCGTCAGCAACGCCTTGCGGGGGTTGTCGAACCCCAGCAGATGGCGATTCTTGGCGAAGAACTCGCTGACGGAAATCTCTTTCTGACTCGCGGCCATCGACTGCGCCGTCGCCCGGCGACGATTCTTGTGGCCGTCGCCATTGCTGCCGGTCGTCGCTTCACCGTTGGTTTCGGTCAGATCGTCGGCTTCGGGCGACGAAGTCGTTTCGGACATTTTTTGCTGGACCTATTGAAGGGGGAGAACTGAGGAGGTAGGACTTAGAATTTCGAGCTTGGAACTTAGGTCGAGGAACAGCAGTTCCTAAGACACAAGCTTTGCGAACTACTTCCCAAGACCTCACTCTAGGCAACTGGCACCGATTATAACGATTGCTTAGTCATTCTCCCAGGCGGTTTTTCCTGGCTTTTTCTTACAATTGGCAATCTAGGTATACCCGGTAAATAAAGTTTCACCGGCAAGACTGGAACCGGCCGAATTTTTATTTTAGGGTTGCTTGTGCGGCAGCGTACCGTGGGGGCACCCAAGCATTCGATAACCAAACGTAGTATCCACTTGAGGAGTCGATTCATGGCTCGAAATATGTCGTTTGCGGCGATTGCCGCACTGCTTGCGGTCGCATGGGCGGCGACGCCCAAGGACGCCCAGGCTCAAGGCTATGGCCAGCCGGGCTGGACCATTCCGGAGCCGAACTACTATGCTCAGCCGGCCGGTCCGGACGGACTGACGGCGGCCATGTATCCCAGTCCTCGGCCGACGCCGCCGCTGGTTGGTCAGACCTACATTACCTACGAGCCGCTCTCGCCGCACGAGTTCCTTTACGTTCACCATCAGGTCTACGATACGCCGAACGAAAACGGCTCCACGCGGACCACGATCACTTGGAATCACCGCCCCACGCTCTGGCCATTCCACCCCAATTTGCGCTCGAGCGTACCGGCAGTGCATATTCCGGCCAGCGGTCCCCACTTTTAAGGAGTTGTCTACAATGAAGCTCGGACATTTCACTTGCCTGCTCGTATTGATTGCAAGCATCCTGGCGACGACCGTATCTGCCGATGCTGGCGGACGGCGACTTCGCAATCGAAACATTGAGCCAGCCAGCGGGGACTCTTGGACCGGCAATTACTACGAGCCGGCCTGGGGCATGCCCTTGGCACTCGTGGTTCCGCCAACGGCTCGATATCAGTCGAGCTACTCCTGGAATGTCGGCGGAACGCAACGATTGCCGGTGGGCGCGCAATTCCAAGCCGAAGCGCAAGGCCCCGAATCGGTCTACCATCAAGGACAGTTCATGCCGATGCCGGTGCAGCCCAACAGCACGGAACAGTCGGGCGTGAACTACGTGCGGGGGCCGCGCTAACTCAACTTCCTCCACCTCGTACTCGTCCGCCCGCAGAGCCACGTTGCGGCACCCATCGCGATGAGGATCAGCCCGCACCAGGCGGGCGCGGCGCGGCGGACTTCGCCCAGGCCGAGCAGGAGCGGCGAGTTGACGGGGGTGGCCATCGTCATCGCCATGACCAGGCCATAGATCGCGGCGACGGCGGCGGAAACGATCATTTGTACTCGCACGGCGGCCCAGTCCGGAGCGACGATCATCCACGCCGCGTAGGCCAGTTGTACAACGGCCAAAAATACGGCCGCGCGGACCCATGCCGGCGCCGCCAGCAAATTGGCATGCCCCAGCAAGGTCACCGGGGCCAGTTCCAACAAGATGGCCGCAGCCAGGACGATGGCTATTCGCAGGACCGTGCGGGCTTCCACGGCACCCGGTTGCACGGCATCCGGCGGAACGCGATCGTCCGCAATCGGCCAGAAGTGTTTGACCCAACCGCGCAGGGCGGCACCTCTCTCCCCGCTCCCCGGCAACCATCTCCCCGGCCACCATCTACCCGGCCACCATATACCCTTGGTCGCGGGAGAGGAACCGGGGATGAGGGAATTCAACCCAACATCGCGTATTTCCTCCTGGATCGGTACTACGCTTTGAGTGCCCTCGGGTTCCTTGAATGTCGAAGGCGATGGCGATGGCCGCTCGACCTTCTCGTCGGCCGGCCGCTCTACAATCGCAGCCACCGGCCCCTTTCCCGCGACCACGGGTACGGGGCACGTGGGGAGAGGAAAGACTGGAGCCGGCAATTTCATCACCGGTGGCTTGATCGCCGGCTTGATCGCCGGTTTAACTGCGGATCGCGGTGGAACGTGCCCTCGCATCCGCAGCGGCACCGGCACGAGCGTGATCCGTCCGCACGCACCGCAACGAACCTTCTTGCCCGCCAGTGCGGCGTCTACGTCGAGCACATGTCCGGAGGGGCAAAGAAAGCGAATGATCATTGGGCTATTCGTCGGCAAACACTCGCGTGCTTTCTTCCTTGACGACGGGAATCTGCATTTCGTCGGTCTTGAGTTGGCAGCGGACGCGAAGGTCGCCGGCTCGGACGCCTTGGGTACGCACGCGGAAGTTGGCCACCGTCTTGGGTCCAAGTTGCGGCAGGTTCTCAAAAACAACCTTGTTGCTCTCTATGGTATACCGTGCCGGGCCTTCCGCCGCCAGGGGCTTCAGTTCCGGAGGCAGAAAAACGGCGATTTGCAGGTTCGTCGAGGCCTTCGACCCCTGATTCACCACACTGATCTCGTAGGTTGTTTCTCCGCCGACCTCGATCGGATCCTTGGTATGGGCCAACTGGAAGAGGACCGCCGCCAAGCCTTCGACCAGCACCGGCTGCTCCTTATCGACCGAAAGCCCGCGCTGGGCCGCGCCGTGAACTTTGATGTTGAACTGGCCCGCCTCGACCGGCAGCGTCACCAACTCGACCGTACCGCGTTCGTTGACCGGCAGGGCATCCAGTCGCCAATAGACGGCACGCGCACTCGCATCGTAGCGTCCGGCGTTGTTGGCATTGACGAACTTCAAACCCTGCGGCAGATAGGCGACGAGCTCCACCTGCTCGGCGGGCGCGGTGCCGGGATTGGAAACCGAAAGTTGGTACGTCGCCTCGCGTTCCAGGTAACGTCGCTTGGGGCCGTTCATGGTAATATCCAACTGCGGCGATACGATTTGCAGATTGAAGCGATGCTCGGCATGCAGGCTCGCATCGCCGCGCGCGGTTATGACGTTGTTGATCGTGCCGGCTTGGGATGCCTTGAGCTTCAGTTGAAGCTGTCGGCTCTCGCCCGGTCGCAAGTCGCCGACCGTATATTCCAATTCGTTGCCGCCGGGATGCTTGAGCGCGGCGGGGATGTGCTCTTCCAAGACCACGCCCGTGGCAATGCCGCTGCCCGGATTGGAGACGGTGAACGTCATGAGCGTTTCGTCGCCGACCAGCACGCTGGCACTACCGGCGGTGGTGACGACCAGCTTGGGCCGCGTGACGACCGATCGGGCCGTTGCCTCCGCTTGAAAACGAACCGAGGCGACGCTGCCGATTTCTCCTTCGTCCGTCGGCATGAGCTGCATTTCCACCGCCGTCTCCGCACCCGGCTTGAGCGTGCCCAGCGACCAGACGAGTTCTCCCCGCGGTCCCGTCGATGCCTTGGGCGATGTACCTAAAAGCTTTGTGCCGCGCGGAACGCGATCGACCACTTCAACGTCGCTGGCTGCCACCGGACCCGTATTGCGAACGACCAACCGAAAGACGGCCGGACGACCAACTTGCACTTCCGGAGGGGCAATTTTCTGCACGCTCACCTGCGGGCTTTGCGGGCCTTCGAGTTGCTTGTCGCCCGGTTGGCCGCTGCCGGAGGGCGATGCGCTGTTGCCGGCATTGCTCGAAAATATTCCGGACGATGCTGGTGCCGAAGAGAGGGCGCGATCCGGCGTGGGCGCGGCATCGCGAATCGAGCCGGGCCGGTAGGCGGGGACGTTATCGGCAACCGGCTCGATGCGCGGCCCGATGGGGCGGCTCTCGGCGGTGGACGGCAGGAACGAGGGCCGAGGCGGCTCGGGATTGGCAATGGCACGCGGCTCGGCATGCGGCTCAGAACGGTAGCTCGCATCGGCGGGCACACTACCATCGGCAATGAGGCGAATGCGCTGCGGGGCAGCCGCTTGGCCAGTCGCCGGTTGCCGCACGGGCTCGACACCGCTAACCGGACGCACGGCAGAATCGTAAGGCAACGGCCGCCGGATCGACTCGCCGGCCGATCGACGTAGTGGATTATCGCCGGGCGGAATCTCCGTATCGACCGGGCCAACCTCATTCGCCCGACGCGCAGGCACAACGTCGCCTCGTCCGCCACGGAGCGGGTTCGATGCGGCATCATTCGCCGCGCCGTTGGATGCCGGACTCTGCGCATGAGCGACAGGCAGCACGCCCAGGGCGGCGATGATGGTAAGTACGGACGTTTGCAGGAAAATGCTTTTCATTGACGCGGCCCCCACGGGAGGGATTGTTTGACAAGATAAGATGCGGGTAGTTACCAAAAGCGGCCTTCCAAGGGAAGGTCAATTTGGGGTAAATAACCCATCTTGTGATCGTCCTGCGCCGCATACAGCGTCGCTCGCTCGACGCACCCAACGTGCAGATTTACTCCCCGCTCCTGAACTTCCCCGGCAAGTCACAAGGGGCTTCAATCCGTCCGCCAATGAACCGATCCAGGTCGAGCGATTGCCGCTGCTGAATTTGGCAAACGAAAAAACCGGCTGTCGCGGCATATCCAAGCTCGGGAAAGCCTGCCGCGACAGTCGGTTGAATCGGATCGTCCGAGTTCTTTGAGGCTATTGCTTCCGCCGTCGCAAACGGAGCCGTCGGTAAACGGCCGCGCTGCATAGGGCGGCACCGAACAGCACCAATGTGCTCGGCTCGGGCAC